>CAYZRH010000072.1:0-9601 GCA_964480805.1 uncultured Desulfurococcaceae archaeon | reverse complement strand
CCTCTAGAGAGAAACCATTATCAAGCACCTGCACATCCCCAGACTCTAGATCAACAATAATGTTGTCAAGAAACCATATAGCTCCCCCTCTAGCAAATCCTGCGGGGTTAAGTGATACATTATAACTACCCAGCTCTCTATACATAGGGCCACCTTCTCCAAAGTCTATATAGGCTATGGTTGTAGAACCTCCTCCCATAGGAGCATAGACTATATAGACTCTTGATCCATATACTTCAACTCCAAGAAGCATAACACTCTCTGTAGGAGTATCTAGAAGGCTCTCCTCAGACTCACTATCTAGTGTATAAGTGTAGATCTTGTCTAGTATATCATGAAGAGCTACAAAGACGTCTCCTACAGCTTCTACAACACACCAGTCGCTAAAACTCCACGTATAGGTTTTCACTATAGATGAGGAGGGGTCTACTACTGCAAGCACTGCCTCACCAAACACAGCTCTATAGACAGCTATACTGGAATCACCAAGCACAAGCTCTGCCCCACTAGACTCTACATCTAGTGGTGTAACACTGGATAAGAGATAGTTAGGCCATTCATTATTCTTTCCAGCCCCTGTATCAATATCAGACACCATTGGACCAGCTTGTAAGATAGGAAATTGAAGGGTGAGGAGAGATAGAATTAGAATTAGTAAGATATAGCGAGGCATATCTGGCAATCCGATCACCATGTAAGTGGGGTAGAATATGCATCTTCATATATTATATATTTTTCTATACATTTTTCAATTCAATAAGATCTATTTAGCTTAGATATTATACATATCACACTATCTATAAAACATATAGCCTTTACCATAGAAGATCCGGTATATAATCTCTCCATGATCTTAGTCACTGATTAAAGCTCCAAACCAAGATCAATGGAGTTTATTTAAGTATACAGAATCCATTACTGGAATAGCCATAAATATACTATATGGCAATAACCCACTATAACACTAGAGTATACTGATGGTTTAAAATATAGGTTGAGAACACTATTCAATAACGATAAATAAACAATTTCCACTATACTCTTCAATATAATAACGGCATCAATATTATTTATACTATTTTAGGTTTCAAGTATGGACTTAAGTGGGAATACTTTAATCCCATCTAAATACATGCTCACATAGTGGGCTCTATGTCTATAGCTATTATAGATAGTAGAGAAGAATTGTTTGCTGTTAGAAGTTAGGTCTAGACTGGATATAAGGCTTGGGACGAGATCTTAGCTACTATTAAAGACGGCGAGATCACTGGCTCTAATTAAGGAGAGCGTTAAGAAGGTTGTTGGAGATAAGGGGCGGGTTCTGAAGCACTCCTTGAAGCAAGTGAGGCTTTTGTATCTATTTGTCTCTAGAGGATCATTCCCCCTAAACAACCATAATAAAGGCTTCTACTCCATAGAGCTGTTATTGATGTTAATGTATCTGCTATGTATCTTGCTTAGAGAACATCTTAGACACATTTATGTGGTCTCATTCTTGGATAATATACTAGCCCGTGGGACTGTATTGTATGCAACAAATACAATATAGTTCAAGGCCCTAGGGACCTCAACTAAAGCATTGAATATACGTAGGAAAGAAACTGTAAAGACTGTTAAGAGCCTTGTTAAAGCAAAGAATATAGTATATATCTGGTTAACTAGAGCTGATCTAGCATGCCTTTGAACCAAGTAGTAGGCCAGGCCATGACGTATATGATTGTATATCTATCACTAGCATTAATGGTTAAGCAGATGCTATAATAACAGCTGATATAGACTTTAAAAACTATAGCCTCGGGATCGGAATTAAATACATAGCCTCAGTACCTTGTAGAAGCCAAGGAGATTTAAGGAATATTCGAAAGGGTGTTCTCATATGCTTAAAGGATTCAGCATCCTTTATAGCCATTCTAGCTAATAGTGTGGTTCTAGTAATGGATAAGAAACTAGTTGGCAATAGAGATTGATACGGTGTTTTAGTGGACATGATTTTTAAGAGTTATTTGGGATAGTACTCAATAGTGTTTCAAGACTATGTTATTTAATAAAGTCTAGTATGTTCCTCTCTTTAGTAATTGGTCTTGTTTTAGTATAGGGTTTAAATGGTTTGGTGCTAGCTTCTTCTCTACCAGCTGTAACCCTTTGTCCACTAGTACCTTCTACAACACCCCTTTCCTTCAATATCTTTTCTACAAAAGACCTACACGTCTGATCGACTATCCCGCATTCTTCATAATTGACAATAGTTTCTCCTAAACCCACATCGTATTCAAGCCTTATCTTACAATCGCCAATATCCTTTAAGTTAACATCGTGTGTTACAACAATCACTTGCCTACCTTTGCTAATGTCTTTCAACAACTCTCTAAGCTTTTCAACTCTCTCAGGGCTAAAACCATAGGTTGGTTCATCAAGTATTAGAGTACTATACCTTAACTGTGGAGACATACTTCTTGCAACAGTGTTTAGTGCAAGCCTATAGGCTAGGCTAATACTGGTTAACTGGCCCCCACTAGGCTGGCTGATCTCCCCTGTCATACTCCTTGTATTAATACGTACTATAGGCTTAAACCTCTCATCCAGGTCTACAAAAACGATCTCGTGATCCTCCATTAGCTTAAGGAAATACTGTGTAAATAAGTCTTTAAACTTAAGTAGAGCAACTCCTCTAACCCTCTCCTCAACCCTACTCACTAACTCACATAAAACCCCTCTACGCCTACCAGAACCTGTTATAAAGTCTCTCACCTTTCCTAGAAAATCAAGCTGACCACTAAGCTCCATATACCTCTTCCTAACAGCTTCATACTCATCCAGCTTCCTCCTAAGCTCCTTCAACTCACCATCAATCTTCCCAAGCTTCTCCTTCAAACTAGCTATATCATTATTCACTCTCTTCAACTCCTCTAATAACCCAGACTTCCTATCAACAATCCTCTTTAACTCCTCTTCCAAAACCCTCTTCTCCCTCTCCAACGCACTCTTCCTCTCCAACTCCTTCTCATACCTATCTCTCAACCTCGACAGTTCAGTAAGCCTTCTAACATCCTCAATCCTCCTCTCTAACTCTACCTTCTCTCTCTCAAGATCACGTAGTAGCTTGTCAGCTTTCCGAAGACCCTCTTCAACAACCTTAAGCTCCTCTCTATACCTATCCCTTATAGACTGAGCATTCCTAAGCTCTTTTTCAAGCCTCTGAATATCCTCCTCAATACCAGCAATCCTCTCCTCAATACCAGCTATACTCCTCCTTATATCCTCAATAAGCCTTAACCCATGCTCATGAGGTATTTTCTGCATACACACAGGGCATACACCCTTCTTCACCAACCCCTCCTTCTCCTCTAACTCCCTAACCTTCTCCTCCCTACTCCTCTTCACCAACTCTATCTCTCTCTTCAAACCAGAGATCGATGCAATATACCTCCTAATCTTCTCCTCTCTATCTTCAATAAGTTTTAACAGCCTATCCCTACTACCTTCTAGATCCCTAATCCTACTCTCTTGCTCTTTAACAGCCTTCTCCTTACTCTTAAGCTCACTTAATAGACTGTTAACCACTCCCTCTATATCGTCGACGCTTTTAATACCGTGTCTACCCATGATCTTCTCTATTTCAGCTCTAGTCCTCTCTAGAGAATTCTCTATCTCTACAAGTCTTCCAAGCTCCTTATCAACACGGGCTTTCTTACTAAGATACTCCTTCTGCTTCTCTTCAAGAACACTGATCTCCTTCTCTAACCTAGCTCTCTCACTCTCCATTTCCTCAATACGTTTACTGGTCTTCTCCTTATCCTTTTCAAACTTCTCTATCTCCCCCTTGATCATATCAGGATCTATTTCACTCAACTTCCTATGATACTCATTTACTAGTCTATCAAGCTCCCTTATCTCAGAATTAAGCCTAGACTTCAATTCTTCAACATTGTTTTTGAAGTAATTGTACTTCTCCATATTCAAAGCTTTATTTATTAAAGAGAGTCTCTCATCATCACCTATACCTATAATATCGTTTACAGCAAACTGTGGTACATAGATAGCATTAGTGAATACAAGTGGTCTACCCCTCCTAGCCCTAATCTCGGGTATTCCAAGAACTTCTAACAACTTAACCCTAAGCTCTTCAGATGAGTAGACACGGTTAAGCAGTGTCTTTAGAAAAGGCTTTCCACCACGTGTCTCCACCTGGTATACGATAAGCCTACCCCCAGGATCCCTAACTCTATCTCCTTCACGCCTAACCCTCCTTTCTAAAACAATGATCCTATCACCACTACTTGTCTTCTGTCCCAATAGTAGTCTTACAAAACCCTCTCTCTGCCCAAGCCTTAGGAGATCCTCTCCTTTTGGATAAGCATATCTATCAATAGGGCTCCCCCCTCTCCCAACAGTCTGTCCAAACAATGCGTAGCTTATAGCAAGTAGTATAGATGACTTGCCTGTGCCAACATCCCCGTGTATAGCTGTGATCCCATGGCTTGGGAAGACTATGGTTTTATCACGGTAGCTTCTAATATTATAGAGCCTTACCCCAAGAATGATCACGGCTAGTCCTCTCCACCACCTATACTTGATAGACTACTTACAAGGCTTTCAACACCCTTCTCAACAACATCTCTATCCCTCTCCTTCTTCCTCCTATACTCCTCTACAATACTCTCTTCAAGCTCGAAATAACCTGGTATGTATACTGGTATAGGCTCTTTAACCCTTAGATCTGGTGTATAGAGATATCCCTCCCGATCACCTAGACTTGTAAGTGTCTCACCCGGCACACCTATGTTGCTATAATAGTTTATATCAGATACGTACTTGGTCCTTAAAGCAATCATAGTGTTGAAGTTAGCAAGTATCTGTTTCTCAATCATTGTAGCAAGCTGTGTTATAGCTATAAGCCCTATACCAAACTTCCTCCCCTCACGAGCAATCCTAGCAAACACGTTGTAGGGACTTCTAACCCTATCCGGGCTAAGGTATAGAGGGGCTTCTTCAGAAACTATAGCTATTGGAGGCAACTGCCTCATTGCCTCAACACCCATGTTCATACGGTTCTCAAAAAGCCTCCTAATAACACTCTGTACAACAACATCCCCTTGTCTAAGAGGTATCTTTGAAACATCTAGTACAACCATATTACCCTCATTAACACGTTTAACTATATCATCAATCTCTACCAAACCCTCCTTTAAAACACTGACACCCCTCCCTCCTCTAACACCCCACCATGGATAACTCCTCTTATCCAAGTCAACATCATAGCTACTTTTAGCTGCTAAAGCAATCTCCTCCATAATGTTTACGAGGGTATAGGGGTTCTTAAGCAGCGGAGATACCTTGAATACAGACATTTCATCAGATACAACCGTTACAGGCTTCTCTGCATCACCACTAACACCTGAAGCACTTCTACTACGCACTGTAACGAGCCGCCTTGATAAACCAAGTATAGATAGTAGTAGCCTCCTATAAGTCCTCAACTTACGTATATCTATCCCAGCGTTTAAGAGGACACGGTATACTCCACGCTTCCTCTGTTCACCAACTCCTTCATACCTAAACATGTTCTCTACAAGCAGTGATAGAAGAGGTAGTATCTGGCCTGTAGGCTCTCCATTCTCACTAATAAATACATTCTTCCACTCACTAGGCATACTAGATGCTTTCACTAAACCACCAACTATATCTACAGCTTCCTCAAGATCGCTTACCTTGTCTGGAGGGAGGTCTAGAACGTTTGCTACATCATATACGCTAACGCTTGTAACATCTATTGTACCATGTATAGCTTGGAGCTTCTCAGTATAAACCCCTCTTCCAACAGACCCTATACTAGTAGTAAACCTATATACATAGACACTTGTATCCAAGCCATTATTCAATTCCAGTGCCTTATAGACTATGTCTACAAAACCGCTTCCACCCACACCACTATACTCTCCATGTCTATCAACTACAAGCCACGCAATACAGCTTCTACTATACCTAGCCCACTGAACCATTACCCCCATTACACTAGTTGTCTTACCAGCACCTGTCTGGCCAGATACAAGAATATGTTTAACAACAGACCTGGCAAGGTCTAGGTCTAGAGTAGCGTTTCTAAAATACTTCTCCCTCCTCAACTCCTCTGTAGGAGCAATCCCACTCCTAAGCCATGCTATCGGGGTAGCATCAATACCTCCTCTAATCCCACTACTAAGCTTCTCCATTATATCTTCAGACTCTCTATCACCAGGGATGAGCCTATACACCATTGTAAATAGTGGGGGAGGCTGGTATGGTTTTAAAACAACATACCCACCCCTCTCTCCCCCCAGAAACCTTATTTCAAAGAAGAGCCTTGCTTCAGCAACCATGTTTACTTCAACACTATAGAATGGTGGGGGTGTTCTACTCTCCCTTATGAGAGAACCAGTGCTAATAGGTACTTCTCCAGTATAGCCTGCCACCTGCAACAGTATGTATCGATCTGGGAGTCTACAGTACAGTATATCTCCAATCCCAGGCCTATAGCTCTTATCTACTAGAACAACTTCTATATGATCTGTTCTCCACTGATAAACTATGCCGACAGGCTTGCCTCCCCTATTCATTTATACCCATACCTCATACGTGTTGTTGGGAGAAAGGCTTGTTCAAGTATACGGGATACAACATCGCTCCTTTCCCTAAGTATGGTTAAGAGTGTGTCTTCAAAAACTCTCCTAATATCTCTATTGAAACGTACATCCTTATCAACCTCCATATACCCATACGGTGGTTCCCCTAAACTACTAGTCCTATAGAGGAAGAGGGTTTTGGCTACATAGTCTATTCTACTATTAGTGTTGGAAGCATTATCTCTATCTATGACTACGTTAAGGCCCTCTCTGTATATGATGGGCTTATTCAAATACGCATCTATCATGAATATGTTCTGATTATCGGGTGTGACTGGGAAACGGGATACCCATACGCCGTGCCTATGGAAGACTGTTCTATTAAATATGTTTAATGTCTCATCAACAAACTTCTCTCTACCCACCTTCCTAAGGATATTCTCAAACCCTTCTCTAAGCCTCTCCAAACCCCTAAGATCTATTAGAGAGTATAGACCGTTAACCCCTCCATCTCTAGGCTTCTTTACATTAAACAAGCTCTGGCTACGAATTATGTTAGTAAATTTTGTAGTCTTAGACAACCCTATAACATAGGGTAGATACCTCTCTACAACAACATTCTCGTCAACACCAAGTATTATAGATAGTATGTTGAGACCATCTATCCTACCAGGAGATCTCTTAATACTAAACCACTTGATCAGGGAGCCGTCTAGAACAACATAGTCTAATGGATAGCCAGCTTTACTGAATAACTGGAAAAGCTTTAGAGCATAAACAAGCTCTAGAAGTCCTTCAAGATACTTAGTCAGCTTCTTAAAGAAGTGGGGGCTTCTAGTCTTCTCAAAACCGCCGATCCCTACTAACAACTGGTTTATTAAACTAGATACTCTATGTGCTTCACTAGAGCTAGAGAATAGCAGCCCGTTTTCATGGAAGGAGTCTATTTTTACTCTAAACATATACCTATCCTCTACAGCTCTACGGCTAGAATATAGTAGGAGGGCGTCATAGACAGATGTGTCTAAATACTCGTTCACCCTATGCAGAGATCCATCTGGCTCACGTATTACAGCACCTATCCTTAAAGGAACTATTATTGATACATCGAATTCGTATACTGTAAAACCAGCGTCAACAAAGCCTACTCTAACATCCTTTTGGAGAGGGGTTAGAGGCTTTACGTCATAGTAGCTGTAGAAAGCCTCCCTCCTTAAAGCAATATACTTGTCTCTCTGTGTCTCTATAAAATCTCTGTTCAAGTCCTCTACAAGTCTTTCAAGAACTCTGTATAGATAGTTACTCGACACCAAGAATCTCCCTCATCAACCTCTTTACCTCACTAAGCATGTTATTATAGAACATATCCTTACTTACTTCAATAGGCTTCTCCCTACCTAGAATATCTATAAGCTCTATAATCTTCTCAGGATCAGCTCTAACCCCCATCTTCTCAACAAGCTCTCTAACAGCTACTCTCTCTAAAGCCTCAATATCACCTATCTCATCTACAGTAAAGTCTACTATAGACTGTTCCTCCATAGACTTAAGTCTAAGATGTATCAGTACTCTAGTCTTATGCTCCAACTCTCTAGCAGCTTGGATAAGCCTGTTACGATCCCCTATGGGGACACCCTCTAGATCAACTATTAAAACCCTATACCCATCCTCAGACATATCCTTTAAAACTCTCTTAATCTCTAAAAACTCTTCATCAAAACCCCTATAATAGCCTCTATAATACTCTACTAAAACCCCGAAGCTACTCCAAACACTATGGACAACGGGTATGTTCTCACCAAGATCTACTGTTAGGAAACGCCTCTTCTTACCATATTCTCTAGACAACAGGTATGTTTCATAGAGGTCGTTAGCATCTCTACCAACTGGTGCTCCAGGGTATACTATATTGGCTTCAGCTTTATCGAAAATGGGTGTTGGGAAGTGTATGTGTCCAAGAGCAATATACCTTACTTGTTCTGGAATACTCTTTAAAACACTCTCCCCCTCTATAACCCCTCTCCCATAACGACTACTATAAACACTTGGGTCATACCCTGCAAACCTTACACTTGTGTGCAGGAGAACTATAGCATTTCCACCAACCCTATCTATATCCTTTAACAAAACCTTGCCTCTACGCAGATAATCTATTTCCAAGTTATTCTTAAGCCCAGGTATAGAGTAGAAAGCTAGTTCTCCAAGTCTAAGAGGTTTTGATATAATCTCCTCCCCTACTTCAGTAGGAGGTTTATAAACTAGACCAGCCTCTTCTAGGAGAGTTAATAGGTCATTACCTCTAGAAGAGGAGTCATGGCTGCCGGGGGATACAACAACATATACTCCATTATCTCTAAGAACACGTAGTATACGGTAGACTCTACGCAGTAGTTCAAAACTCTCTATACGTGGTTTCTCAAAAAGGTCTCCAGCTATAACAAGGTACTCTGCATCATTCTCTATGGTATACCTGGCAATCTCTTCTAAAGCATCAACACATGCTGAACGAAGGGGTCTATTAGCAAAAGCACCTATATGTAGGTCGGCTGTATGGGTTATTAACACCACAGACTAAACCCCTCTAACCTCTCACTATATACTATACTACTTAAAATGTGCACTATTCAAAACAGATCTACACATATACTAAACCATGCACTCTAGAGCTACTGCAAGTCTGAACATATAACACACCTTATTATACAGGTATCACTATCGTTTTTGATGTAGATGCGGGCTAGAGTATTGTAGATACATGGTGGCTATTGGTTTCTGGAAACCATATTGCTTTAGCTTTCACTCTGTCTCTACTATAGCGTATTCTAGGACTGGT
This sequence comes from uncultured Desulfurococcaceae archaeon, assembly GCA_964480805.1. Taxonomy (GTDB): domain Archaea; phylum Thermoproteota; class Thermoprotei_A; order Sulfolobales; family Desulfurococcaceae; genus CAYZRH01. Next base: position 169 of record CAYZRH010000072.1, on the reverse strand, counting down.
ATGTATGGTTTTATCTTAGCATGGTTTGTTGGATGCTTTAGTTTAAGTGTGTTCTCCATATAGACTACTACTATATAGTGACCTCTATACTTTGTATCGAAACTGAACTCTATCTCAAAATAGCCCCTATCATCAACCCACTTTATTGGTGTTAAAACATATGATTCTA
>CAYZRH010000071.1:0-9776 GCA_964480805.1 uncultured Desulfurococcaceae archaeon | reverse complement strand
ATCATGTTTATAGAAAAAATTATGGTTTAAGTAAATATTCTATTAAGCTTGTTAATCCTTTCTTAATCTTTGGCTTTAGATAATCTTTAAAAACACTATAGTCTACATGATACCACTTAGTTTCTTCATCACTAAGTTGTAAAAGACCATAGCCAATACTTTTACCACCACCCATATGGATGCCATGTATTCTAAAGTAATCTAATGTTGAAGCGAGTAATCTAGCAGCCGGACTGCCTGGTTCTAAGTCTTTTATAATAAACTCTAACTTAAGACCATGGGTATCCCTTATAACTACTGTATAATCAGTAAATAGCATACCCTTCTCTATGGTGCGTGTACTTCTATTAACAGCTGTACGTGTTCTAGGATGTTTATCAGCTTTGGCTAATGCTATAGGTTTAAAAGCTATTGATGAAGCATAGACAGTTGATCCGTATAAACTACAGATTGGACAGAATAATGATATAAGTAGCTCTAGTATAGATGATTCCTCAGCAACACTACGGGGTTCTTTAAAAGCTTCACTACATGATCTTCCTACAACTTCTATACAGTATCTATCTATAAGATTTATTAATTGAGTATTATATAATATATTCTTCACTTCTTCGATTTCGCTAATATTTTCTCTAGTTGCATGTCTTCCTTTATCTTCATCATGTGTACTTATAGAGCGTTTAATTAAATCACTTACTATATCAGTGTCATGTTTAACAAATATGCATGTATCAGCATTTTTTATACATGTTTTCATTATAGCTATTGAGGTCTTCCTAAAAACACCCTTTATACTACTCGATGGAATTATGAAACGTTCATTAACTATATTTGACTCAATTATTGGAAGAGATAAAGTTTCCCTAATGTTTAAGCCCGGTTCAATACCTTTACCTATAAGTAATGGTGTATACTTATTAGTTAATTTAAGTGGTATAGATACTACAATCTTGCCCTTTGTATTAACTGTTTTTAGTGAACTATATTTGACTATCATGACTAACACCTAATAAGCTCTCTATATAGGTCAAGCGGTATTATGAGATTTAGTCCAGGTTTTGATAGGATAAACTCATAGTATTTATCAACACTATCAAATTTGTGGTAAGCTATTGTTCCATGTTTATGTAATTCTATAGAGGGTTTAAATGTACCATATAGCTTACTCCATCCACTATATAGCTCTATACCAGTTGATACTATGTTTTCAGCTTTATAGACTCCATCTTTGATAAGTCTGGTAATACCGCAGCTCATATACGCTGATAAAGACACATATCCCATGTACTCCTTATTAGTACTAAATATGTTTTGTAAGATACTAGCTAATGAGTTATCGAGATTAAGTCCTTTATAGTCTGTGGATACTTTAGTAACACGTACTCTTCCATAACCTCTACTAATACCTCTACCGATAAGTATTAATTCATTCTCCAGACTCTTTATAACGTCATCTATGCTGTGATCTAGCTTAACTACAAGGAATCCATGGAAAGCGGTCTCTGGGGGTATAGCTTCATATGTATATAATAGACCTGTTCTTGTGCTATGAGTTATACCACTAACGCCAACAGATTCTATAGCTATAGCTTTACCCCTACATCTCTTAAATAGGCATTTCTCACTAGTACTACATCTAGTTATAAGCTCCCCACCTACACATCTAATAATACCTCTAGCATCTACATCTATACCATTAACTTTACACGTATTAATCTCACTTAACATCCTCCTATATACATCCCTAAGATACTTCTCATAAATAACTCCTAAATCCTCTACTTTATTAATGTAATAATCTAACGGGATGAACGTGCCTCTATCTCTATCACCTTTACACTCTAGTGAAAGCGGGGGAGCGGGTAAGCAGTGATCTATATAGAAGTCACTAACGTTAATAAATGGTTTTTTAATAAACTTTTCTCCAATACCTGGTTCTATAATGTTTAGTTTGGTTATCAATGCCCCTACCATGGTACGACTTGGTATATAGTCTGTATAACATTTATACCAGTTTTTAATAGTCTTTAATACAATAATTGTAGGCGACTCTGTCTTTAATTCAATATGATACATACGTATCATTTAATGTCACCCTTAAACCAAGTGAATGGATTGTATTCCTTAGAGAGTAAAGTAAGTAGTTCTTTTACATCATCAGATACGCTTATATGGTTCTCCTCAAGTTTTCTAATTACCTCGTCTCTATTAGTAATCCTAATTGTAAACGGTTTAGAGTATCTACCTATACCTATACTAGTTGATTCTATAAGACTTAATAAGATTAGTTTAAGGTATTTGTCGATTTTACTTAGTTCAATACCGTATCTATCACTACTACTAGTCTTAATGTAGAGTACTAGCTTACCAGAAACTATTGTACCTATTGGTAGGTATTCAATAGCATATAATGCTCCCTTACGTACAGTCAATGTTGATTGTTGTATAGATGTATGTGTATAAGTGTATACTGGAGGGGGCTCTTTTGCTACACTCCTAATTTTTAACCCACTAACATGTAATGGTGTTATATAGTCTTCACTATAACCTGGAATACCATAGATCTTTAGCCATTCATGTTCTCTCTTTAACTCTCCCTTCTTATCCATACAATATCTTCTTATATCATGCGGTTCTATATACGGACACTGATCCCACTGACTATCTACAAGCTTAACAACTCTATTAGATGCCTTCCTAAGTACACCTTTAAATGATGAAGGAGGTAGAATGCCCTGATATTCAGCTATAGATATATCAGCTCCACGTATAGATGGTTGACCGCTACCAATACATACCTGATCTAGAAATTTTATCTCAAAATCTATGATGAGCTCTATAACCATTAGACAACACCTCCACTAAGTAGTTTTAGTAGAAACATGTAGTTGAATATTGGAAAACTACATCTAATATGATCAAGTTTTCCTGTTCCACTAGTTAATCTAGATCTATCAAGTATTATCTTTGATAATAGCTCTGATAGTAATTTATAGACTTTCCTCTTCTCAACACGCTCTCTAACGCTTTGCCTCTTAGCATAAAGTAGTACTGCTGATAACGGAGAGACTGTGTCTCTATATCTATTATAGACTTGTAGTAGTTCCTTTAGTATTCTATAAAAGTCTTTAACACTACCACGTAATCTCTCAGCTTCTTTAAGTATTTCCTCTCCATCAGTACTTGTCTTGCCAATATAATACTCTATACAAGATGCTAAGTTACTACCGGCAACTTCATTACACTGACTAATAGTTAGTAGGTAACCAAGTTTAATTAATTCATCAACTATATCGGTATATTTATACTTCTCTCCATATACAAGCTTTAGCAACATCTTATAGAATGAACTTAGGTCAAGATACTCCTCTACAGATCCGTCACTTGATATATACATATATTTGTACATAAGCCCTTCTTTAACACAAATATCCTGTTTTTCTTCACTACATAGATTACCTATAAACTCTATAACACGGTCTCTTGTAAGCATTGATGTTGAGTCAGTATGATATATTTGAAGACTTGCTATATATGATGGTTTATTACCAGATAGTGCTTCTAATGTAAACTTTCTACCACCCTCCTTAGCCATAAACTCTAAGCCTATACTAGTGTCATTAAGACCCCAAATATGATGTTTAGGCGGAGCTGATGCTATACCAAATGATAGTGTTGCTGTACAACCTAGTATCTTATGGAATTCTCTAGCAAGATGTATTACTAGAGCAGGTACTAGATGTGTTGGGGCAATAATCTTAGCATCATCGCCACCCATGTATATAAGGCCTAGATAAAGCCTTAATGCTTCACGATAAGCCGCATTCTCATCCTTAGTCAAACTCTTAATAGTATCAATAACTTTCTCTATAAATGATCTATAACTTCTTTTCAAAGCATAGTCTATAAGAAGACTCTTCTCAACAGCAGCTGTATATGTTGGTGAAAGATACATGTAGAGTCCCATAAAGTTACCATCAACACTTACAACACTATAGTTGAGAATTCTTCCATGAAGCTGGGGTATTGGTGGTAAGCCAGCAATGTATTCCATTATATACTTTAATATCTGAGCCTTTTTATTCCCTTGTTTAGCACTAGTGCTAGGTATTTGGCAGAGTTCTTTGGGTAATATTATATCATATGCAAAGTTATTGTCAATGTATGTTTCTAACTTATATCTATGGTAGAAGACCTCTCTAGCTAGAGCCCACCTAACCGCACACTCAATACATACTCTTCTCTCTTCATCAGCAATAGTGATAGCTATTGAAGCAGGACGTGTACCACATAGATCACATTTATCGCTTAAACCTAAATGAACAATTCTTTCTCTATTATCTAGCCTTTTCTTAATGAGGGCGTGATCTTCAAGTTCAGTTATTAGTCTATGATAGTCTGGATCAAAGTTTTTGTGAGTAATGGTTATATCTAGTCTAAGTAGAGTATCTTTGAATAAAGCATGTCTTTTTATACTCTCTTTGATATTGTTAAGCTGGCTTAAAGGTGCTACTATGAGTGCTTTACCGCCAGAGTGTATAATGAATGTTGTTAGAGGCATAAAATATTCTTTAGAAAGTATTGTAGGTAGGTATGAGAATAACCATGTATCTATTAAATAACTAGTAATAGCCATTATACCTAGATCTAGTGATCTATTTATAAGCTCCTGTATTCTACGTATGTCAACAAGAATCACACCTATATTTTCAGGTATTTCTTTAACAAATTCCTTAACCTCTTTAGTCTTCTTAAGTAGTTCCTGATACTTTAGACCCCAAGTGTTCTCAGCATATTTTCTGGTAAGCTTCTTATAATCTTCTTCATCTACTAGCTCCCAGAATCTCCATAATAACTCCCTTTTATCTCCAATATAAGGTAATGTTGGCTCACTTATAACCCTATTAGCAAACTCCTCTAGATTTCTAAGACCTTGTTCTCTAGCTTTATCCTTAATCTTTCTAGCAATACCTGTTATATCGTTCCCTAGTACAAGGCTTACAAGTAAGGTGTTTCTCTCTTTAGCAGCTAATCCATCAGCTCTCTTAATGAGTGGTTCTTCATGGTGTCTTTTAATAAGTTTTATAAGTTCCCTATAACATTCTTCACCAATAAGTTCCCTAAGAATTCCGCCAAGTTCTTTTTCAACAACTTCTACACTCTTCTCAACATGTCTACGTGGATCAAGAGGCTTACCTATATCATGGAGTAAGCCGGCTAAAGCATATATTAAAGCATCTTTTTTACTCTTCTTTCTCTCAATAGCTAGAGCCCACGCAATACCTGATACAAGTAGTAGATGTACAAGAAGACTCACAGAATTATATCCAGGTCTCGTATCAGCTGGATAGCCAAGTACATATCTCCATCTAAGAACTTTCTTGTTTTCAACACTTATTTCCTCACTATAGTACTTCTGAATATCATTAGCTAGCTTTAAAATCCTCTTAATAAATTTACATGTGGATAAAGCAGGTTCTGAAGAAATGATCTTAGATGGTTCACATGTCTTCAGTAAATCGAAGAAGCTCTTCAGTCCTTTCTCACGATATTTTTCTAGCTCATATAGTCTCTCATACCAATAGATCTTGTATGGGGATACAAGTGTATTTTCTAGAGAATCAATGAATGCTGGTGACTTGAGAATCCATGTAATAATGTCTATAACAAGTAATAGTTTATCTTCAATACTTGGTTTTAGCGATTTATTACTATTTATCTCCTTAATATATTCATCCATGATTTTGAGTGCTTCTTTTATGTAATTTATTAGTTTACTCCACTCTTTCTCAAATATCGTAGTATCATATCTATATACATAGACTTGTTCTTTCATACATAGATCTGGTATGGATAGTGCCCGATAGACATACAAGGTCTATTTCACCCTGATGCCTGTGGGGAACTTAGGAAGAATTAATAAATGTATGTTAAGTTCTCTGCAGATATCTTTTAGCTTATTATGTATTTCGTAAAATAAGGTGTCTATACCAGTTTTAGTTTCCTTAATAAAGTCTTCAACTATTAATGGTATCTTATCTAAGCTCCATGACCTAAACAATGGAGTATATGTCTTGTTTTTCTTAAGGCTTATGATTATAAGCAGATCGTATGATACTGGTTTAGAGCTATTCTTTAAGATACCCCTTATATTCATAGTTACTAGTATATAGCTAGGTTGTTCTATTGACTGACTCTTCATACGGCTAAGGTCTATGCATTCAATAGAGAAGTCTCTATGTATTATACAATTGTATTCTTGAGACTTTATCCTCGGTTCATCTAAATATTCTTTACTAATGTTTGCTATAATATCCATAACTTGTTTCATACACTCCTCTATAACATTAGCATCTACACTCATTTTCTCTTCCCCTTTCATAAGTATTCCATATTTTTTCAAGTTTAGATATTTCATCAAACGTTTTATTAGGTAGATAATCGCTATATTCTCTATATGCTTCATTAATAGCTAAGTCAATAAGGTTCTTGACACCTTGTTCTCTTAAAACAATATTAATTCCATCAATCTCGTATTCTATATCTAGTTTAGAGATAGTATCTTTAATCATTAATGGCATACGTACTTCTTCTACATAGATATTTAGTCTACCAAAAAGCTCTAATAACAGTTTCTTGTCTCTACATACTGGTACCCGTTTATACTTAAACCTACCAATAAGTATAGGCCTATCATCATATAGTCTAAGACCTAATGCTAAGAGACCTAGTTCTGATAGTTTAAGGCCTTTAAAAGCTATTTCTCCTCTAAACTCTATACTTGGTTTAATAGCTTCTACTCTACCCTTTATACCACGACTGCAACTAAAAATTACCTCTAATTCTTCAGTAGCATCCTCTTCTAAAACGGGATATAAGGTTCCAAAATCAACACGGCTAACAAGACCACTAGTACCGAATAAGTCACAGATTCTACATACTTCTATCTCTTCATAATAGCTCCATCTAGTAGCATCACATGGTCTACCACGGTTCTCGCTAATAACGTCAAACCATAACTCCATATGCCTCCATCCATGCCTACCCTTAGATGGAGTAGTTCTTGGTGGAGGAGATGCTCTTATAAAACAAGCTATACTAATACCATTCTTTTCAGCAATAAGGAGTTCTAGCCTAGATCTAACAGCACCTTTAAGACTAGAACCTGGTATAACTGGCTTACCACCAAACCTTATCTGTTCAAGCACTATTCCTTTAAAAGCAGGGTATCTAGAGGCTATATCAATAATTTGAGATACATCTATTGCACTCTTAATTTCCTCTCTAAACCGTGTTAGAAGTTCTTTTGATGGTTTCATAAAAGGTATTGGTGAAGATGTAACATGTATATAGGATTCAGATCTAGCTTTTAAAACTAATACTCCACTTAATAAGTTCTCTCCATAAACCTGGTCTCTAAACAAAGGATTTCTCCTATACACCTTAACATATTTAGGAGCTACTGGTTTAGAAGACATTACTCCCAACCCATTTAGGTTTATGAGATTTAACAACTTCACTAATATACTTCTTATCCAACACTGTCTCCTTAATAATAGTCTCTATGAAATTCCAAGAATCTTTGTTAATTAATCTAATAGCTCTTTCTTCTACACTAGTTGCATTAATAGGTTCATAAGCTATTCTTTTATCTAGATTATCCATCTCCTTTAATACTAGTCTTTTATCAGTAACTTCACCACCTAGATTAGTATGAAGTCTTACCTCAATACTTAGATCCTTGATTTCTACACGTCCAAATCCTCTTGTCTTAAAACCACCAAGCTTTAGTCTACCTTCATTAAGCTCGTTAAGAGCTAGACATATTATTCCAAGAGCATAATTTGGTATATCAACAACCCTTATACCAGAATTAAACACTGCACCTGGTTCAACATACTCTACTTGATACAGTGCACCACGTGCAGCAGCACCTGTCCTACGATCAATAGCTATACCAGGTTTAACACCAATTCTAGGCTCTTCCTCTGGAAGAGCATCATACACATAGACTTTACTACGATAACCACCAGAACCAAATACTTTACATGAAAGACATAATCCATTCCACAGTATAAGAGTTAGTTCTCCATAACTACCTTGTTTAATAAGGTTATCCATACCATATTGTTTACGAAGAGCTTCCATGCAAATCCCGCGTCCAGCTCCAGGACAAGTCCATCCATTATGGCTACGTACAAAGATATCCATAAAACTACGTAATATCCCTTTAAGACTAGATCCAGGTATATAAGGTCTTTCAACACCATTCACAAGGATCTTAAGTACTGGTAGGTCTACAGGACTAGATATTTTTGCTTCACGTCCACTGCCTATTCTCAATGGCTCCTTATTAACTATTTTAAACTTAAATAAGATCTCTCTATGAACCATATAATGTCCAATCCAGTATACTCTAGATTTTTGAGACATCTATTTCACCCTTTTAAGTAACTTAATAAAGTCTTCAAGACTATGTTCTTTCTCTATAAATGTCCCGGTTGATGGATCGATATGTACATGTTTAACTTTTGCTTCTTTGATTCTTATCATTCCTAGACCAGTTGATGTCCTACTACCAATACTTATACCTCTACATAAGTACTCTAGTAGGAATGCAAGTGTTTCTCTTAGACATAGCCATGCATCATCATTATTATCTAGACCTAACCCATAGATCCTTATACGTAGACTCCATTCTATGTTTGGTGGTACTAACTCAATATTATAGAGAGCACCTGGTCTAGAGGCACCCATAAAACGATCAATAGCAACACCTGGTTTTACAAAAGTTCTTACTTCTCCTCTAGGATGCATATCATAGACATGTATATGACTAGCTAACTCAGGTCCACCAAATAATCCTATGTTAACACAATATGGTTTAACACTTTCTTCTCCGCTACTGGGCTCTCCCCTTACTGGAAACGGACTACATTCTCTCATAAACTGCTCAGGAGATACATTATTGTCCTTAAATAGTCTACCACAGGCTGTATCTGGTTTAATCTTAGCAATATTCATTAGATAAGCTTCTACAATACTACGTAATACACCCTTAAGACTAGAACCTGGTATAAACGGTGTGCCATCAGGGAGCTTAATCACAGGATTATCAATAGCTTGTGCAGGTGATACAGCTCGACCACTACCAATATGTAATGGTGCATCATTAATTACTATCCCAGAGATCTCCCAGTAATCAGCAAGACCCAGGCTAAAATTAGAGAAGATATTTACTTGTTTATCTTCATTATTCTTTAGTGGCAAGATTGTTCACCTTCTTCGGAACGAGGTGTTTTGAATTATTCTTCGTAGCTCCTGGCTATTACCAATTATTTCTCTTATTTTGTCTAATAACTTCAGGTACTCGGCAAATTTTAAGGTCTCAATTTTATAATTGTAGCTACTTAAAGCTCTCATTATAACTTGCTTAATAACTTCATTTATATCTTCCCGTCTAAGTCTTCTTCTAGCAACCCTATTTATTATCTCCTCTACTCCTTCCTCTATTAGTGCTTCATACGCCCACCGAAATAAACCTACAAATATAGCATAGTCTTCTGGTTTATTCTTGCCCATATTATTTAATGCGTCTAATGCGGAGATTATATACTTTGTAGCTCTATAGGAAAACTCTTTTCGTGCCGATTGTCTTGCCATATACAATGTTAAAGCTTCCTTTACTGTTTCTGGATCTTCAAAACTCCATATAAACTCTAATAACTTATTTATTTGAGTACGGTCAACAGCATCTATTTTGGCTTGAATAGCTG
>CAYZRH010000070.1:0-9790 GCA_964480805.1 uncultured Desulfurococcaceae archaeon | reverse complement strand
AAGCATAATAACTGGTATAATTATCACGAGTACTGGTTAATACTATAGTGTTATTATATGGTATCCCAGTCCATTTAGAGCTATCTATAAATATAGATGTATTGTATACTAGAGGCTCTAGTCCATAACTACTATTCTGGTATAGTTTTAGATGTACCACAACAATTTCGTCTCCACCATCCATACCTACATTCTCTACTATAGCAACTGGCTTAAGTTCTTCAATATATATTGTATAGATTGAGGAGTTATTGAAAGAATACCATGTAGTATTGTAGCCTTCTACAAATACTGTCATATTACCTCTAATAACGTACTCCATAGGTATAACTATATTATATGTTGTATAATTTGTGTTAATATCTACAACATATACATAGTCTTTAACTAGACTTGAGTAAATCATTAACTTATATGATATATTCTCTCTAAGCTCTAATGGCGTATTCCATGAAAGACCATTATTGGAACTAACCTCTACTACTATGTTTATAGGTAGACTATGGTATGCCATCCACTTACCTACAGAATCTATTCTTAATCTATATAAGTAGGGTTTTAGATGTAGTATGGAGCTATAGTTTGTAGACTCATAAGCTGTTGGATCATCTTGAGTGAATACCATGTCTAGACTATAGCTTTGTGGTATAAGATTACCTGGTTTAATAAATGCTTCATAAAAACCGCTACTACTATTATAAACTAACACACCCTCTACTATAGATAGCCTGCTAGCTTTACCAAGTATTTTTAATACATACCTTATTGTTATAGAGGAGTTTTTGATATAGTATGTCTTATTATCTAGAGGGTTTATGTATAGAAGCTTAGCTTTTAACTTCAACCCCTCTACATAGTCTACTGGATACAATATATCATTACCACTATATTCTATTAGAGTAGGTAGTCCATAGACATAGAATATACTATTACCATGTACTCCAATAAACCTCCATACAATAGACTCTCTAGTACCTCCTAAAAAGTCTGGTAACTCACTACCTCTACAAAAATATCCTCTAAACGGGCAGTCTAGTTCATAGACTACAATATATTCTCCACGATACGGGAATGATATATTATAGACTAGTACTGGATTATCTTCTTCAACAACACCACTATACTCTCCAACAAGCTTTGTACCATTATAGTATATTCTAAACGAATACCCTGTACCATAGAGTGGAAGCCCTCCTAAACCATATACTGTAACATAGCTAGTTAGATTCAGTAATGCATATGGTTTATAGTTAAACCATACTCTATAAACTGGTTTGTCAAAGACTATTAAACCAGCATAGGAGCTTCTAGGATCGGGGTATATACGGTAGGAGTTAGGTCTGTTAGGTGGACAGGGTGTTCTACCAAAGAATACTATATATTGTATAGGATAAGCTTGTTCATAAACTCCATCACCATCAATATCTAGTGTTAGAGCATCTATAATGAATGCTGTAGTGCTTTTATAGAAATCAATTTTTTCTAAAAACAATGTTTCACCATCGACTAAGTTAGTTATAGATAGTTCATGTCCTAAATAGTAGTAGTTATCCCACAGGTAAGTCTTGGGTGTTATAAAGTATATACTGTGATTAGACAGTAGTATGAATCCATTACTATGGAATTGTGATGTATTGATATCGTTTCCATAGAATAGCTTATACCATACAACTGTATCACTATCTATATCGTAGAGTATGAGCATGTGTAGGTATGGATAATACCTACCCTCAATACGGTTGAATCCATAGACTGTTGCTAGTACTAAAGCCTCAAGCTCTTCATCACTATCATAGTCTATGTATTCTAGAGAAACTATCCTTGATATTCTAAACCATCTAGTTCCTTCATCAAATATTCTGCCTATTAGCGAGACCCTAGTTACACTCCATGATAGAAGGTCTATTATTTCAATACCCATTGCTCCAGCTAGTCTATAGTATAGTGGGTGGTAGCTATTACCTATATGATACTTTGTAATAGGTGAGGCGTCGTAGCTAAAGTATCCACTATAATAGTTTAGGTATGAACCATATACTAGGTATAGTTTATCACCATGTATTCTCCAGTCAAGCCTATTGTATGGGTAAAAAATACTTAGTAGACTATTTAAAGATATTCCCCCATGTCCTCCCATGTGTATGTTTGGAGCTGGAACTATTAAGTGCATAAGCCTATCAAATAAGCTCTTACTACCTATAGAGTGTTCTATAACTCTAGTAATCTCTCCACTACTCCAGTCTACACTAATCTCTAATATAGAGTCATAACCTATTGTTCCAATCAATAGCTTGTTATCATAGTGTATTATAAAGCTGTGCCAACTAGTAGTTATATCATTTACTTTAACATAGCCCCAGTCTCTTCTACAACCATACTTGTATACAATTAATCGTTTAGAAACACTATAGTTGTCTAGGTCTATTGTTACCAAGTATATCTTAAACCATGCGTAGTTGTAACAATATCCACTATATGAGAATTTATGCCATAGAGAAGCTCCTACAAGGTATAGTCTATTATATTGTTTGTCATAGTAGTAGCTACTGGTATCAATATATATTCCACTATATTGTGCTAAGACTATAACGCTATTGTTTAGGGGATCCCATAGTAGAAGCTTAGTATTTAACGTGCTACGGTAGTTATAGTGTATTGAAAGCATATCTATATACTTGTTGTTTTCAGATATAATGATCTCTTCTAAACCATCGCTATCAACATCAAGTGGTATTGGCTTAAAATAATACATACTAGCTGGTGTATCAACCTTTAATACAGCATACTCACCACTATCAAAATCCCATACCCTGATCTGTCCAGTAAACCAGTATATGAGATCAGGGTATTTGTCTCCATCAACATCTGCTTCTACAACACCTCTTAGAAAACCATATAGGTATCTATGGTATTTATCAAGACTACTATAGTCTACAGATACTGTTCTAATATACATGGGAGAGGGTATTTCTAAGTCTAAATTGTTGGATAGAGTATGAGTATATGCATATATGTTAGCATTAGCTATTAATACAGTAGACAATATAGTTATTAATATGGTTATTAGTAATACCCTCTTATACAATACACATCCCATCATATGATGAGGGATTTTAGAAGTTTCTTAGGTAAAAGTATATATTCTATAAAGAGGTGTAGAGGTTAGTGAAACTATTACTACATGGTGTATGGTTTCCTTGAGGACTGTTTTTATAAAGATTGGTGGTTCATTTATTACTTTTAAAGATAAGCCATTTAGTATAGACTATAGTGCATTAGAGAATACCTACAAGATCCTATTTAGAGTATATAAGTCTAAGAAGCTAGTAGTTGGGCATGGCGGAGGTTCTTTTGCACACCCTATTGTAAATGCTATGAGGGAAGGCGATCCATGTAAAGCTATTGTATTGTGTCAGAAAGCTACTCGTTTACTAAATAACTTGTTTGTAAACTATCTTGTTGACAATGGGTTGCCTATGGTTTCCATACAGACAAGTATGTTAGTCTATTTATCTAGAGATGGTTATAGAGTTAATGTTGAGCCTATACATTATGCTCTTAATAATGGCTTAGTACCAGTTGTTTATGGTGAGTGTATATATAGTGAAGAAGGTGTATATAAGGTCTTATCTACTGAAGAATTGTTTAAGATACTAGTACCTCTTCTTAAACCAGAACGTATAGTTTTTATTGAGAGAGTAGGAGGCGTATATGATCGTGATCCAATTGTTTATAGAGATGCTAGACTTATACCATTAATTAATAGAGAGAACTATAGAGAGATCACTAGTTTATCTAGTAGAGTTTATGGAGTAGATGTGACTGGCGGTATGAAGTCTAAGATAGAGTTGTGTATAGAACTTGCTAGAGACTATGGAGTAGATAGTATAATTGTTTCTGGATATAATATAGATGACTGTATAAAAGCAGTAGTTAATGGAAAACCAAGTAGAGGTACTATTATAACCTGGTAGACCCAATCTATCTAATAGGATGAAGAACGCTGGATTATCTGAGACAAGTGATGAATTCCGGCCTTGCAGACTCACACTCTATACAACATATATTGTTAACCTATTATCCTCTAGATCAATATAGGCTTCTCTCTTACCACTAAGTGATACCATTATAATGTCGTCAGATAATATTATGTAGTCGTAGAGAAACGCTCCTGGAGTGACTACTGTAATGTATTTACCAAATTCTTTCTCTAAAACACGTATTTCAAAATTATCTATATACTCTCTATCTACAACAACACCTTTTCTACCTAAAGGCTTTACACTATCTCTCAACTTAATATAGACATGTTTCCTCTTACCACTCCTACCACTAGACACTATCTCATAAGAACCTATAGACCCTTCTACAACAACTACACGTTGCCTAAGCTCCAAATAGAGATTATCCGTCTTTAAAACAAGATCTGATGCTATAGACTTTAAGAGTATAGAGCCAGAACCCCATTTAATATATCTAGACCCTCTCTCCTCAACCAATGTATGGCACCAAAGATTTTCTAGACAATAGACTACACTATCATCTCCACTTAAATAGTTAAAGAAAACACTTTAAAGTCCTCTCTCCTAAGCTAAGAGTAAACAATATATGTTTAAATATCTAGTCATAGACTAGCTAGAGAGGAGGGGTGTGGGATGCCTAAGAATCCAAGTATATTGTTGAAAGAAGAGCTTTTAAAGAATCAGTTTGAACTACTTGATATATATAGGTTTAAGGACCACGATCTCATTAGAGTTAAGAATATACTGTCCAACAAAGTATTTTTAGTAAAGGTTAGTAAACATGTAACAGATATTGTGTCTCAAGAGGATTTAAAGGATGTTGTTAAAAAGATCTTGGATGAAGTTAAGGCTGTAGAGGAGTCTAGATAAGAATACTAGTAGGATGATATTATTGAAACTATCTAAACCAAAAATGATCCTATTAGCTACTGTTTTAATAGGTATAACCGTTATTCCATTAGCATACTATTTCCAGTTAGAAAGTATAAGGAAATCTATACACATAGTTGATGTTAAGTTACTAAGTATAGAGGTTGATGAAGAAAACTATACTATCTCATACACTTTAATGATAGAGGTTAGAGCAGATATTGATGAGGACATACTTCTTGATGGATATAGAGTACGTGTTATATTATATTCTGGAGAGTATGTATTGTACTATAACGTAGTTTATGGAGATAGTGTATTATTTAATAAGAGGACATGTATAATAGTTAATGGCTCAAGTTTTATAGATGAAAGTGTTGTTGAAGCTTTTAAGAAAGTGTATAGGGATAATAGCTTAATAACTGGTGAAATAGATTTTGATACAAGAGCTGTTGTTGGAAGTTTATCAACTAGTGTAAGCTATAGCTATTCTATAGAACCAGTTTATCCAAAAGATATACTTGTATTTAAACCATCTTAGCCTTTGTACACACTCTATAATAGTATTTTACAACTTCAGATAGTAGGAATAGTTTACTATAATCACCTCTACCATAGATTACAAGTTTGTTTCCATAGAACCTTGTCTTAAACACTTCTACACCAAGATACTCACTAGCTTCAACAATATGGTTGTACTCTGGCTTAGAATACTTCCTACCATTATGTACACCTATTTCCTCCATGAGCACACACCTCCACCCATGTGTATATAGGTTAGCCATACATGCCAATGGGAACGGCGTTAAACCTATTGATAGAGCATACTCCATGATCCTCTTCTTTAAATCACCTATATTGACACTAACCTGTCTCCTACCTTTAGGTTTAGAAGATAGTCTTTCTATAACATATGTTGTATTGAAGCCAGCTTTCTCTAGTCTAGACAGTATGTTCTCTGTAACTCTAAAACCTCCAACAACAACTCCTTTAGCACCATATTCTCTAGCTAGACTCAGTAACTCCCTATACTCCCGATCATTTATACCAGGTATTACTGGTCTATAGAATAGTATTGGTTTAAGACCCGCTTTTGACAAATTCTCTATAGTCTCCATCCTCCTTAATGGGTTTGGAGCATATGGTTCTAGTCTTTTATAGTGTTTTAGTGTCACTATTGTCACTAACGGGCTTATACCCTGATCAGCTTCTTTTAATCTAATAACATCTTCTTTTGATAAATACATTTTTGTAGAAAACTGTATAGGGTTTCCAAGATACTTTGCTATAGCTTCTATATAGCCTATAGTCTTTTCTTTAACAATTTCTAGAAAAGGCTCTGTTACAGAACCTAATGCTATAAATGTTCCTCTATCACCTGGTATGAAGTATGGGTTAGAAGCTAGAGCATAGACTAGCTGTAGCGGGTTTAGTGGATAAGGCTTTATAGTCCATGGAAACCCCATATCACCTATATAACAGTATAGACATTTAAGTGGACAACCTATACCTGTATGAACAGTCATTCCACACAGCAAGGGCTTTCTATATGAGTGACGGTCTTTTAAAGCAGCCTCTTTCTCATTCTCATTAAGTAGGCTTTCCAGTCTATCTCTAACTCTCTCCTTATTCTTAAGTAGCTCTATTAATGGATTAGCCATCTCTCTATCCACTATATATAGATAGGTGTTATGGGATATATAGTAAGTAGACATCATGTTTATACATAGGTGTTAGTGGTTTTGATTAGAGAACTGACTCTAATACATGATCGTGAAGATCAGGTTGTTGATAGGATTAACGGTTTGTATAGTCTATTAAGCAGTGAACGGGGGTTTAAGTATAGTAGAGTGTTTATTGTAGATAAGGGTTTTAGAGAGATCTATAAATTAGTTTCTAGAACAGACCTTGATATAGTCCACGCTTATATGGATCTAGGTATACTGGTTAAACTATTAATAGCTATGATTATCTCATGCAAGCCTAGGCTATTGATTATAACAGTACCTTCTAACTATAGATTATCTAGACTAAAGGCTTATCTATTAACGTCTCTATTGAACATGCTCTGTTTTCTTGGTAAGAAGGTTTTAGTGTCCTATTTATCTCCATATGAACCATATGTTTTAAACAAGTATCTTGGTAGGTTTAAGTATATGTACATACCATTTACACTATTCTGTAAAGTGCCTGGAAAGACTTTTGAGCTATTAACTAGTGAGCCATTAACTATACTATACCCTGTATATCATGGTATAGACTATAGTGTTAGTAGGGTTATTAGTTTATTAAAGGATGTTGGTATGACACCTAGATTCATATTCTTTGGAAAACTATGTATTGATAACCCATATACTCTATGTATCTATAGTGAAGAGTATTCAGACTATATACGTGGTGTCTCTATAGGTCTTGTACTAGATAATAGTGTTGAAGCTAATATGAGGTTAACAGAACTAGTTATGCATGGCAAACCAGTTATAACTCTAGAAGACAACCCGTTCTCATACCAGTTCATAGACACAGGCTTTATAAAACATATAGAGTCAAGTGATACAGACACTATACTAACAGCAATAATAGACATAGTCAATAGGATCGACGACTATAAGAAAATACTAGCAATATATAAGCCAGAAATACCAGATAATAGAAACATAGCATTATACATCTATAAAGAAATAATATCAACACTACTAGAATAACAAGAAAGCTCAGCTATCCTGGCCCTAATCACCAATCATCTATCTTCCGGCGCGTTCTTCATCGCCAATCTAATATTATAGTCTAGTACACTATTATTATT
Organism: uncultured Desulfurococcaceae archaeon; assembly: GCA_964480805.1. Classification (GTDB taxonomy): domain Archaea; phylum Thermoproteota; class Thermoprotei_A; order Sulfolobales; family Desulfurococcaceae; genus CAYZRH01. The sequence goes on along the minus strand of CAYZRH010000070.1, from coordinate 2,092 downwards.
TTTAGGGTGTGCGGGTGTTTGAAGCCTATTTATAGGTGTAGGGTTTGTGGTAGATTTGTTGAAGAAGCTTTTCACTGTGGTGTTTCTTGTGAGTTGTTTCTTGATACTCGTAGGAGGGTTTTGTTGAGTAAGCTTGTTTCCGGTTTGTTAAGGCATTTTCCATGGGAGGCTGGGCTTGTTGTTGATAGTGAGGGCTGGGTTAGGATTGATGATCTTGTTTATGGCATTAGGTTTAAGTGGAGGAATAGAGAGCTTTATCAGTGGGTTACACGTGAACATGTAGTTGCTGTTGCCCAGCTTGATCCTAAGGGTAGGTTTGAGGTCTGCGGCGACCGTATTAGAGCTAGGTATGGTCATAGCTTTAGAGTTTCTATAAAGTATAGTATTGAGTATCCTAAGAGCCTCTACCATGGAACAAGTGTTGATAGGTTAGCTAGTATTCTTAGAGAGGGCTTAAAGCCTATGAAGAGAATGTATGTACACACTACTGTATCATTAGATGATGCTTTAGAGAATGCCCGTAGACACGGTAGACCAGCGATCTTGTATATAGACACTAGCTGTCTTAAGGAGAGAGGTATACCTGTCTATAAGGCTAGTAATAGGGTTTATCTAGTGCCCTTTGTTCCTAGAGATTGTATCCGTGTTTTTAAGAGTTCTTGAAATAGCTTTTTATAACTTCTAGTGTAAACCTTATCTGCTCTCTTAACACGATTAGTGATGCATAGTATCTTAGTGTACGGTAGCTCTTAACATTTCTTGGTAGAACACCCCTATTCTGCAACTGCTTAATCCTTTTAACAACATCGTTGACTCTTACACCAAGTGCGTTAGCTGTATCAACTATTGTCTGTTCTCTAACCATAGTCTTAAGAAACTCTAGATCATCTGGTGTTGGATGAACTGTTGATACAAGAACGTTGACTGTATTAGTTAGTAAATCGTTAAAAGCTTCACGTATAAGAAGCTCTAGTTCTTCAGCTTCAACAAGAAAGTAGTCACTAAGCTCTATAACCTTTACACCAAGCTCTCTAGCAAGAGCTTCAGCTGCATCATCAGCAAACCCCTTAGCTATAACTAGTGGTTTTAAACCAGTTATAATAGCGTTTACATAAGCCTGTCTTAAACCAGATACATCAATACGTCCAGCCTTTACTTCAACAGCATACCTCTCCCCACTCTCATCCTCTACAACAGCATCTACTTCAGCAACCTCTACACCATCTATCCTAACCTTCTTGCGGGTCTCAATAACTCTATAGCCTAGCTCCTCTAATACACTAAGAGCTATTCTCTCACTACTCCTCCACCTACGCTTAGCTGATACAGGCATAGTATAGCCTCTCCATACTCCTACATTACCATATTTCTAACTAGGTTTACTGAATTAATAATGGTTACCTAGAGAGACTATAGATCAAAGGATACCATAGATACACTATACTTAACTATCTCATTATCTAACTATACTATCACTTATAGGTAGCATAGTAGTGTGTCCTATACTAGATTATATAGATTGGTAAGCTATCTCCTCCTCATAAACACTATTATAGCTACAATAACTACTACTAAGACTATACCACCTAGTACTGCTAGAGCTGTCATATCTATTGATGCAGTTGTTGAAGTTGATGGAGTAGCTGTTTTAGTTGGTGAACTAGTTGTAGTAGATGATGTCTGTATAGGTGATGATGGAGATGATGGAGTGGTTGTTTCTATTGGCGACTCTAGTGTAGTTGTTGGTGTTGTAGATAGTGTTTCTGATGCAGTCTCTATAGGTGATGTAGTCTTTCCAGGATAATCATATGTTATGTATACATGCTCTATCTCACTACCCGGTTTAAAACTCCATGAAATACCGTTCACCTAAACCGTGTCTTCATCTATCAAACTATATCGTTCTGTATTGGACACGGTTTGGTTCATCACGGTCTCCGCTGAGCCGCCTACGGGAGCCTCATTGGCTCCCCTCGGGAACTCGGCGGTCACCGATATATTTATTAGTTCTTCTTAGTTTATAAATTTATTGGGGATTCCCCTATATGAGTTATATAACGCTTACCCTACCATTTAACATAGATGGTGGAGA
>CAYZRH010000069.1:0-9981 GCA_964480805.1 uncultured Desulfurococcaceae archaeon | reverse complement strand
ATAATACATATAATATTTACTGATATACTATAATCAAGCCTATTTAGATAAAATAATAGATCATTTAATGTAGATAAATAATTGTCTATGCCTTCTTTGATATTATGAATATAGTTGTATCTTCTATATAGATGAGAGAGTGTTTACAGAGAGTAAAAACTGGTTAACCACTATAGTGTATAGTATATGTTTTTATCTATTTTGGTATTGGTTCTTGATGGTATCTATATGGGTATGGTGGTATGTTTAGTGGTATTAATTGGAAGTCTACTTGTTTAGCTTCACCAATCTCTACTTCCACTATCTTTATAGATGGTAGGTAGCCTTGTGCAAACACTATCACTATATGTATTCCTCCATCAACTTCTACTATATAGAAACCATTCTCCCTTGATCTAACAAGCTTTAGCTCATCAAGTACTATAACATATGCTCCATTAATTGGCTGGTTCATAAAAACACTACGTACATAGCCATAGATTATAGCTGTATCACTAGGTATTGGTACTAGATAGAAGTCTAGCTCAACAGTCTCAAAAGGTGGTACAATAACGTTTTGTTGTTGAGATAGATAGCCTCTAGCACATGCTTCAACAGTATAGTTTCCAGGTGGTACTTCAACCCTATAATACCCTTTTTCATCAGTATATGTTGTCTCATTAAGCTCAACAACTGTTATAGAAGCACCAGCTATAGGCTCTTCAGTCAGTGCATCATATACATACCCCTCAATAGCACTAGGCTGAGGCACTTCTATAGGCTCTAGATAGAAGTCCTGTTGTACAGTCTGGCCAGGTGGTACAGTAACAGTAGCTACACTAGGCTTGTACCCATCAGCAACAGCACCAACAATATAGACACCAGGCTCTACATCGTCAAATTCGTAGTATCCATTCTCATCAGTATATGTTACATCACCAGTCTGTACAATGCCGACAATAGCACCAGCTATAGGTTCACTAGTCTCAGCATCATATACATAGCCAATAATCCTACCCTCCCCCCAACGTATACTAGAAGCAGACAACTCTACTGGTATAGCTATTGTCAAGACTAGGATAAGCATTATTAATAATAAAGCGATCCTCCTCATAACCATACCCCTATAATAAGGATATGCAAAAGGCTATATTAAAACAATCCTCTTCTAAAAATGTACAATAAGTATTGACATAAATAGTAGTATCATTAAGTGTTAGTTCACTATGTCTTTCTATAGATATAGTGTATAGATGGATAGAGTAAAAAGACTAGCTATCTAACTCTACGGGCCACAGTCATAGCCATAACAGCTTTCTGTACATGTAGGCGGTTTTCAGCTTCTTCAAAGTATAGGCTCTTCTCATATCCATCAAGTACTTCATCAACAACCTCCTGCCCACGATCAGCTGGTCCGCAGTGCATATAGTATGGCTTACCAGCTTTCTCAAGACGCTCCATAGTAACAATCCAGTCCTTATACCTAGACTGATACTCCTTAGCCTCCTCTTCATGAACCTTGTTATCACTACTAAATGGTGGGAAGAATCCTCTAGGACTCCAAGCCTTTGGATAAACAAATGTTGCTCCCTCAAATGCTTCATCCATGTCATGCACTATCTTAAACTCGCTACCCCAATACTCAGTATACTCTCTAACCTTAGAGATAATACTATCTAGTAGTTCAAAGCCAGGTGGGTGAGCAATATAGACGTCAGCACCAAGCATAGCAGCTATCAAAGCAACACTCTGTGGTACAGCAAGTGGTTTAAGCCCTCCAGAGTATGCATAGCTTACAACAAACTTCTTACCCCTTAGACTCTTAGGCCAACCAAGTGCTTCTAGTGCAGCCTGTGCATCAGCTAGTGCCTGGAATGGATGGTATAAGTCATCCTCCATATTCAATACTGGTACACTAGCCCATCTGGCAAACTCCTGTATAATACGGTGTCCACGTCCAATAACCCACTTAGCTGGTTTACCATAGATACGTATAGCTATAGCATCACCATACCTACTCAATACACGTGCTACATCACGTATAGCTTCTGTCTGATATGGAACCATGTCTTCTGGTAGTGTTGGTGCATAGACTTGATCGGGGCTGATGTATATACCTTGTCCTCCAAGCTGGTATATACCTGTTTGAAAACTATTTCTTGTACGTAGACTCTTATTATAGAATATCATGTATAGTGTCTTACCCTTTAGATAGCGTGTTTCTAATCCTAGATGGAACTTGTTCTTTAGATCCCTTGCTGCCTCTAACACTTTGAATACATCATCTATACTATAGTCTATGTTTCGTAGCCAGTGCTTTCCAGAGAAGTAGCCTACATACCATGGATAGTCTGCCATAACCTAGCACCTCTACTAGATAAGTAGCTAGAATTCTATACAATATATTCTTAGATTAATAAACTATACCATAGAAATGATCTGCAGGGTTCTCTAAATAAAATACTATTTCTATAGAAAAGATTTATCTAAGAACATACTTGTAGTATCGTAGTGTAAATACTTGTAAAACCTCTATGTTATGGGGGTGTATTGTATAGAGTGGTGGAGAGAGTAGCTACGTACATAGTATTAGCTATAATTGTGTTTACATTAGCAAGTATATATGTTTTCCAAACAACTTATTCAATATATAGTAGTTTAGGAGATGGTAGAGTAGTATTCTCTATGGAGGATCCTGTTGGAGACGACAACGGTACTGGTAACTATACTTATCCAACAAATAGTGTTTTCCAGCCAGGAGTGTTTGATATGACTAACTTTACAGTAGTTGATAATGGAGATACTGTATTGTTTATGGCTAGTATAGTTAATCTTGGAGATAATCCATGGAACGGACCCAATGGTTTCTGTCTACAATACTTCCAAATATATGTCTTAACAACACTACCAGTCGATCCAAACCGTACTACAATAGGTGCAAACGTTGTCATTGAGCCTGGATGGCATTTTGCTCTACTACTAGCACCTGGTTGGGGTGATACACCTGTACCAGTTGGTGAGCGTGCAGCACTATACTATTATAATGGTTCTTTTATAGAACAGAATGGACTGTTTACAGTATATGTTGAAGGAAATACTATTATAGCATCAGTACATAAATCAATACTCCCCGATACAGAGTTTATTGACTGGTGGGGTTATGCAGTACTACTAACAAGCTATGACGGCTATGGACCTATGAAGGTTAGGCCAATACAGCCCGGTGATCCTGGTGAGTGGGTTTTTGGAGGAGGAGATCCTGAGGCTATAGCTGCTGGTGTAGAACCACGTGTCATAGACATACTAGCTGAGACAGCTGATGAACAATACTTAATGCTAAACTCTTATGACCCAAGTACTGGCGAACGAGCTAAGGTATTTGCAGTAATTCCATCAGTAACTACTCCAACATCTATAACAATAACAGTATCTCCTCCAACAACACCATTTACAAACACAACAAGCCCTTCACCAAATACAACCCCAACAACTAGCTCGCCACTAACACCTATAGAGACTCTAACTACAACACCTAATACTACAACATACTACTCAACTTCTCCAACATCTCCTACACCAAGCTCTACATCATCTCCTCCATCAAATACATCATCATCTCCTCTAACAAACACCTCTCTACCAACTACTACAACACTAACACCTAGTAAGACAGAGACTGTCTCAGTAACAGAGACTCTAACACCAACGGGAATACCAGTAATGATGATAGCTATAATTGTAGCAGTTGTTGTAGTTATAGCTATAGTTGTAGTATTTCTAGTAGGAAGACGATATCTATAATCAAATTCAATATTTCTATTTATCTCTATTAATACTAAAATAATACATCTAGAATAAAGACTATTGGAGGATATGAGTGCTAGAGGGATATTATTAGTGGAGTTAACAAGGTTTATAGGAGTACTTCTAATACTACTCACTATAATGACAACTATGTCTACTAGCTACATAGTATACTCTGACACTACAGCTGATATTGAAGAAGTACATGGATATGGTAATAGAACTATAGTGTTTATTATAAGAGTTAGATCAGATAAACCAGTTAGTGAGGTCTATGTATCTTTCCATGGCGAAGAATCTAAAGCAATACTTATTGAAACAAATAAATCTACTAGTTTATGGAGGGGTATTATAAGATTTAGTGTATTCCCTAAAGACTCTCCATTATGTGGGGTATTGGTAGTATTTGCTACAACTATTGACAATGAGACGTTTCTTGTAATAAAAAGGCATGTTTGTATACTATTAAACAACTCATCAAAATTCATTACACCTACAACATACTATAGATCAGTCTATGGACGATACATAACAAATACTAGTATAGTAGTCACTATAAGAACAACTATAGTATATCCACAAACACCTCAAGTACATGGAATTCCTTTTGAAACCATAGTAGCTATTGGAATAGCTGTTATAGCATTAATAGCTATAATGACAACTATAATCATATTTATGAAGAGTAGATAAAGAGCTCAACTACATATACTATAATACTACCTATCATAGTTTTTAGAAAGACAATTTATTTAAGGGTAGGATATACTATAAGACTTACTGATGATGAAATACCTCCTCGCAATACAGATCTGGTGAAGAGTGTCGCCCTCTCTGAACTAAAGAGAGTTAGAAATAGATACTATTGGTTAAGGAATTAAGTTTTACTATATGTTAAAGTATATTATTTAGCTACATTTTGAGATAACTCTTTATAGATTTCCAGTTTAGATATATGTGTATTACTGCTGCTCCTGATACAGTAAATGACGATATTGTGTGTAGTTTTCTTACTAGTAATGCTGGTATGAACGCCTCGATCTTGTATAATATATTTGTACTATATAGAAGTAGCATTAAACCTGCTATAAACGATATTATTCCTATAAACAATAGTATTAGTGAAACAATTCTTCTAACAAGATATGCTATACTCATATAAAGCACCTCTACTTTCTAATTCTCTCATGGACAGCATTACTCTCTACAGTAATCTTCTAAGCCATATACTTACCAGTTCTACTAACTCTATAATATTAACTCTATAATAGACTACAACTTTTTCTCCAATACTTAGTTCTTTAACAACATCTTCTTTCTCTAAAACCTCTTCTTCATCAGTAATTCTCCATGAACTGCTAATATATACTAATGTATTTACATAGATAGCTGATCTACTATAGTTTATATCCTCTATATTACCATTAACTACATAGTATCCACTAAATTCATTAGTTGTAGTTATTCTAGTTGTTGTAGTCTCAGCTGTGGTGATTTGTGTTATAGACGCTTCTAGCTTAGCACCAGTATATACTTCTACAATAACCTCTTCTTTATCACCATAAGGACAGTTACTACCATAATTGAATACAACATCTATAGTACCATTACCAGTTACTCTAAAGTAGATCTCTTTAACAAGAGTCTTTGGATCAACATACTCCTCATCAGTCTCATTAACAATTTCTAAAGCCACCACTAAAACTATAGTTTAGACTCCGGTCAGAAAATGGACATGGTTGAGAATGTTTAAACAAAACCTTAATAGTTAATTTAAATACACCACCATATAGTACCCATACAGCACCCGGAGAGGCTATTAGAGTATCTTCACCAGTTGATGAGGAAACGCTATCTTTTAAAACAATGACTTCTCTAGTACTTGTTGGTGTAGTTGTTGGTGTAGTAGTCTCTATGGGTTTACTATACTCTATTCTATAGAGATGGTTGTCAATAATATTAACTATTATAGGGAGTAGAGAAATTAATATACCAACAACTATTACTAAAGCTAAATTCTTATTCATTAGCTCCTGCCTCATAGATACTAGTTTGTTTTCCTATAACTATAGGTTTCATTCCTTAAAAGGTGTTTTCTGGTATTTAAAGAAACAGTTGTATATTTTGATATAGTATATTTTGTGTTAAGGCATATGGGAGAACAATATTACTTTAGAATATTAGAATAAACATTATGTTGTTGAGGTATCTTCTACTCTTTCTTCAACATCCTTTCTATACATAGTCTCTTCTAATATATACTCTTTTTCTTCAATTCTCTCACGTATAGATGATAGCCTAATCTTTATAACTAGAGCTAGTAAACCAATAATAGCTAGTGATATACCTAAGCCAAATAGAAATGCATCTAAGTAGGGGAATGGCTCTTCTTTAGAATAAACTGTTGCTTCAACATTAACATCCTCTGGAAGTGGATCAAATAGTTTTATAAGTACAGAAGTCTGTGGAGGGATTATCTGTATAATAGCTCTTGATGGTAGAGATTCTCTCTTAGATACTACATACTTTTCTGCTGGTTCCTCATATACTATCAATACATATGCTACACCACTACTACCTTTATTAGTTACATTAAGAGTTCTACTCCCTGCTTTACCAGTAATTATTAGATTTGCTTCACCTAGAGATCCACTAACTATTACATAATCTCCAATTCTAAACACTTTACTCTGTATTCTCTTAGGAAGGTTTGTTTTAAGCATTTCAATTTTTTGTGTACTAGATGATGAAACAGCGTATTTAGTTCCTTCTGCTGTACTTTTTACATAGGTATATAGTATAGTAGGGAATCCTTGATAATAATATATTGTTGCAGTAGTATCTTGTACATAAGTCTTTCCTTTAAAATGAATAGTAGTCTTAAGCTTAAATACAGGGTATCCCTTGTACTTATCAGTACCTACAAACTCGTACTTTACAGTAAGTGTACCTGGTTCTAAGAATATTACTTCAGCTTCTTCAGTAGCATTACATATATCTTCTTGATAACCCGGAGTTCTTAAACCCTTAAAATCTTTAATTCTACACTTATATGTATAACTCCTACTCTTCATAGAAAGGTCTGTATCTAGTACTTGGTAATGTCCTCTTATACTATCTGGTGTAACCTCTAGATCGTATCTAGCAACAATATAGCTAGATGAACTAGTGGAACCCATTGGTGTCACCATTGAAACTTTACGAACTGTTTTGTACTCAATATAGTAGCTCCAAGAAATATTAGAGTCTGTAGATAAACATGTAGTCTCTAGACTACCTAATAAGAAGACTATGGTTAGTATTAATGCTAGTAGTTTACTCTTCATAACGTATTATCTTTTACTCCATACTAGGTATTAAATTCTTCTAATAAACATTAGACGAAAATATATTGAATAAAAAGACAGTATTAAATATTATTTAACACCATATAGTGTAAGAGCTAGTACAGCTGCCTTAGTCCATAAACCATTTTCTGCTTGCTCATATATAATCGACCTCCTAGGATCATCTATAACATCGTCATCAGCTTCATAGCCACGGAATATGGGTAGTACATGCATTAGTACCGCATCCCTATCCATAAGATCCATGAGCTCTCTAGTAACTCTCCAATCACGATACTTTTCATAAATCTTAAGCTCTTCATCTTTAAACCTACTATAACCCAGCTCTACAAGTTTTGGTGAAGCCCAGTTTCTTGGAAAAACAGCATGTGCACCCTCAAGAGCAGACCTTAGATCACTAGTAAACTCTAAACTACCACCACTCTCAACAGCATTCCTTTTAGCAATCTCCATAAGCTTTGGATCTAGGTTAAAGCCTGGCGGGTGAGCAACAACAACGTCTACACCAAATCTTGTAAACAATATAATGTCTTCTTGTACACTACACCAACCACGTATCTCTGGACTATAAGCCCACATAACAACGTATTTCCTACCTTCAGTCTTTCCAAAACGATCCTCGAATGTCATGTAGTCAGCAAGACCTTGTGTTGGATGGAAGTGGTCGTCAGCCATGTTTATAACTGGTACACGTGTGTGTTTAGCATATACTTGTAGTAGAGAGTGTCCACGTCCATATACATAGTCTATAGCTTTATCAAGAATACGTACACCAATTCCATGTCCATACCTCTCATACATAACAGCAACATCCTTATCAGCTTCACCAACCTTCTTCTCACCAACAGCTAGTCTAGTAGTCTTAGCCTCAACATAGACAGCATGTCCTCCAAGCATTGTCATAGCAGTCTCAAATGCTGCACGAGTCCTTGTTGATGGAGCGTAGAATAGCATAAAGAAAGTCTTACGATCGAGTATGCGGGGTATATTGTCCAATCCAAAGTAGTGGTATCTCCATTTAAGCTCACGTGCTAGATTTAAAGCAATCCTTATCTCATCAATACTCCAGTCTAGTGTAGACAATAAATCCCTACCACTTAGATCCATTACAAGATTTCTCATTAAGAACCAACCTCCTAGAATAATGCTATCATATAACAAGGGTTACTTCTATAGAATAAAAGTTTAACTTAAACAAGATCTCTACAATAGAACCTATCTACTCTATAACATAGTTTAGTAAACAATATCCAATACTATGACTAGGTTCTCTAAAACAACTGATTCTAGGATTATGTAGAATATTTTAAATAAGCTATGAAATTCTTGAAATAATCCTAAAGTTTAAAACACCTATGCTATGGTGTTTTCGGTAAGCCAGGCAGTTTTGGAAATAGTGTTGCTAGTACAATATGTTCTACACCAGCAATATACCTTGTTAGTCTCTCAAGACCTAGACCCCATCCAGCACTTGGTGGTACACCACCTTTCTTAATCGTATCTAGAAACCAGCTATACTTCTCAATTGGCTCACCTAGAGCTATAATTCTCTTCCTAACTTCTTCTAATCGGTACTCACGTACACCCCCATCAATTACTTCACCATAGCCTTTTGGTAGTATTAGGTTGAAGTCCATGTTATACCTTGGATCACTTGGTTCTGGTAAGTAGTAGAAACCACGTGATATTACTGGGAAGTGTGTTATCCATAATGGTTCACTAAAGTAGTTTGCAACACTAGCTTCAGCTTCATGGCTAAGCTCTTCACCCCACTCAACACTATACCCTAGCTTCTTAGCAATCTCAAGTGCTTCAGTATACCTTATCTTCTTAAATGGAGGCTTTAATGGCTCAAACTCCTTGTTAAGACTATAGACTAGATCACTGTGTTCAACTATAAGTTTACGAGTAACATACTCTAGTAGGTCTTCAGCAAGCTTTATAACATCATCAAGGCTGGCAAGAGCCCACTCTATATCAATTTGTGTAAATTCTACAAGATGTCTTCCAGTACTTATGTTCTCACTAGGTTCTTCACGTACATTACGTGCTACAAAGAATATCTTTTCAAAAATACCTGCTGAAACCTGTTTATACATTATAACACTACTTGTAAGTTCATAGTCTACACCATATAGTTTAGTGTGTAGTTTTCTAGCACCCCGCAGACCAGGATCACCTGCAACTGAAACCATTGGAGACAATAGTTCTAGAAAACCACGGCTATACAGAAACTCACGTATATAGTATAGAGTAATGTGTTGTAAACGTATAATCTTCATCCATAACGGGTGCTTCATATACCATGGACTATACTTAGCAAGAACACGTACATCACTTGGAAGAACAGTATAGTCTATCCCTGGTTCTTCAATAGGCTTATGTAGAACACGGTAACTCTCAACAAGCAATCCATCAACACTATAGCATCCTTCAATAACTACTAAAGACTCACATGGAAGCTTCAGTAAATCACCAGCTCTACCTCCAACAAGCCTAACCTCCTTTAAACCACTAGGATCACGTAATACAACAATACCTCTACCAAGATCCTTCTTAACCAACCACACTAACAACCTGACTTTAGAAGAAGAACCTGGTTCCATTAAGTAATGGGTCCTCATACACACCCAACCTCATACACTCTATAGCTTCAATAACACTAAACAACTAGTAAATATAAATAATCTACCAGGATCTACTTGAAATAAATACAAAACATACGACAGCGCTCCATGTACTTACAGTAAAATATTTGTAGAATATTTATAATAAATAGAAAATTTTCTCATAAATCATCTAGAAAACACTGTGTAGTTATATCTTCAACTAAGTTCTTATAAAGCAATAT
>CAYZRH010000068.1:0-10191 GCA_964480805.1 uncultured Desulfurococcaceae archaeon | reverse complement strand
GTTATAGAGCTTAAGAAAGCTACAGCTGAAGACCTTGCAAGAGCTACTGGACGCCCAAGAACTATTGAATCACGCTATCTAGCAGAACTTAACAGACTAGGCTTGGTTGCACGCCGCAGGATTAGTAGGAAAGTCTACTATATTGAAGCTGAAACAGCTGTTCGTGAAGCACTTAAAGAGCTTGGTGAAGTACCTGTAGAACAGCTTGCCCATCAGATCGGCTTGCCAGCTGATATTGTCCGTATTATTGTTGAGAAGATTAAGAAGAAGTGAGTTATTTTAAAATACAGTTTTTGTTTTTTCTAAATGCTAGTTAATTGGTAAGACATAATTAGCCTATATTAACAATTTATCAATACCTTTATTAAATAAGCCTATTTTCTATAATTTAATACTAGTTAATTAAGGCTTTTACGTAGAGTACTCAATAAGCTAGTATCCTTCAATAACCTCTTCATATATACCTCTTACAAAAGGTATACGGCTTCTAATATCTATAGTCTCTCTAATACCCATACCGTTAGATGTCTTTACCTCTATAGACAATTCCATTTCTCTATTGGAGATTATATGTCTCTTTTCAGCTTGCTCCATTGTATAAATAAATGCTACTATAAGAGTTCTTATAAGATCACTTCTATTCTTAAACCCAAGCAATTCAACATATCTATCTAAAGCTAAGACAAGTTCTTCAGGGAGTTTAAAACTAACAACTCTATTACTACCATTAATATAGATCATTCGTCTCCTGTAAACCCTAATGTCTTTGTTCAACATTCTTGACCCTCATATGTGTTTTAAATAAACCCAAAAAGGTACCTATAATACCTAATCATTACCTTTTAATCTAGGTATTACCTATGTATATACCAAAGGTATTACCAGAAGAAAGCTTAAATATGAACATTTATTTTTCCCATAGATACTTGATAAATCTGAGACACTATGTTAATACATAGTATGTTTTTAGCTAAAATAGTAGACTATAAACTCTCCTCACACTATGGAATAGGTATTTTAAAGACATATATAAAGCTAGTGTCTCTTTTTTACACTTACATAAACTGGTGTCTTACCACCACTATAGAGAATCAGTATTTTCTTTTTAACAGCTTCTCTAAGAAGTTTTCTAGCAGTACTAATTCTAATATTATAGGCTTGTGCTAGAGTATATGGTGTTAATACATTAAAAGTTCCTCTCTTAAGGTCTCTCTCAAGTCTCTTAAACATTTCTTCAGAAACCTCTATCTGTGCTTCAAGAGAAACCTTTTTAGATGGTGTTGATTTAGCTTCCTCCCTCTTCTTCTTAGGCATACTATACACCCTTTTCTTATTTCTAGGAGAAGTAGTGGTATAAGAGTGTATTGTTTGTAGTTGTGTAGGGGTTAAGATATTTATAATACAATATATAGATATAGATTATGGTGTAGAGTTCTTGTCTAGTGAAGTACATAGTGTACCTTTAATCCTTAAGTATGAAGAACAAGTCCCAGTAAAGGTTGATAGTGAGACAATGATTGCACTAATAATGTACTATGCTGAAGATCATAGGAAGAAACCAGGATTTATTAGAAGAAGGGGAGAGAGAATTAAACATGTTACTATTGTTTATCAACCACTTATTGTATTAGAGATTGGTAATAGACAAGCTGTTGTAGTAGACCCTGTTTCACCTCCTAAACTAGAGATTGAGTTTGTAGAACCACTATTTAATAATGTAAAGGTATTGTTTGATGAACTACATAGAGCTTTTGGTAAAGAGTTTCTTGACAGACTTGTTAGAACAAGAGACCATCTTAAAGATATTGCTAATAAGAAGAGAGATGTTCTAAAGCACAAGTACACGTTTATTGGAGTTATACATAATAGAGAACTACTTGATGAACTAAATAGCTTCTTAACAATAGCTCCAAGTGAGAGGCTTCCAGGATACACCATATCATTTAGAGAACCAGATCTAGAGTCTATTAAGACGAGGATCGAGGATCTAAGGTCAAAGATCTCTAATGCTATTAATGAAATCAATGAGTTGCTGATAACGTTAGACAAGATCTTTGGTTCATGGAGACAGCTATTGGTTAGGGAGTATGAGAGGAAGCTTGAAGAAGTTAAGAGGGAGCTTGAAGAGACTAAGAGTATTGTTGATACAAAGGTTACAGAGCTTAAGGAGAGACTTAATGAAGAACTCTCTAGTGTTGATGAGAGATACCGTGTATTAATAGATAATACTATGAAGAATATTGAAAGTATTGATAACGAACTTAGAAGCCTATATGAAGAACTTAGGAAGAGACAAGCCTATGGTGGTGATGTTAAGGAGGTTAAGAAGAGGATTAGTAGTCTTGAGAAGAGGAAGAAGGATCTTAATAAACAACAGCAACAGCTTAGGAAGAAGCATGAGGAGGAGAGAGAGGCCGTTAGGAAGAGGTTTGATAAGCTTGTAGAAGCTGAGCTTCAGAGAGTACGTGTTATTGAGAATGAGTTGAAGAGACTTATGAGGGAGAGGGATAGCCTTATAGCTCATGCTAGAGAGGATGTTGATGAGATTAGAAGGTTGTTCTTAAAGATAAACGATTATGTTATGAGCGTTAATAAGCGTGTAGATAACATTCTTATACCACTACCTCCAACTGGTTCTGGAACATATACTCTACCATTTGTAGTAGTTGTTTATGAGAGAATGGAGGCTGAGAGATCTATTCTTATACCACCACTATACTATCGTGTTAAGAAAGGACTTATACGTAAGACTAGTCTATCAGAAGCATCAAAGATCAAGAGTTACTTGTCAAGATACGATAAAATATACTTTGACAACAGGTATAGAAACGATATTGTAAAACACGACATATTCCCAACAATTAGTGTAGAGAGAATAGAGTATGCTTTAAGAAGAGTTGCTGAAGAAGGACTATTCTCTAAATCTAAGATAGAACCTATTGTAACAGCATTAAAGGAACAGTTAGAGATTATTAAAAAATAAACATCTTTTTCACGTAGACGGCGGGGGTGGGGGAGCTGTATACATTATCTTTAATTGTTTAAGATACTTACCAAGATCCTTAAACGCTAGTGCTGCAAAGATATAGGTTATAATTCTTACTATAAGTATTAGAAAACCAATCATTGATAACGGCATTAGTATTGATAGATATCTTAGAAGTAACTGGTTGATCTCGTCCTGAGTTAAGACCTCCCCACCAGTAGTATATTCTTCAAGTTCTTTTACAAACTCTTCTAACCCACTAGCTGTCTGTAGCGAAACCGGTATTATCGTTAATACTAATAGACCAAGTATTATAAGCATAATTGGTGTTCTAAGTTTAAACACTTCACTACTCCTTCTATACAATATTATGAAAGCTATTGCTTCAAAAAATAATCCTACACCCAGCAACCCGTTTACAGATAGGTTTAGAGGGGATCTATATGTATGTATTGAATACTCTGTAGCATTTATAAGTGATCCAATATACTGTTCTTGTGTAACATTCCCCATTGAAGGCGATAGAGCTGGAAATACTTCAAACAATTGGCTAACTTGTTGATAACCATAGAGAAGCCCTGCTGCCAAGATCAATGCTCCAGCTACTATAAAGACCCTCTCTTTAACATGGATAAATGCTTTAATCCACAGTATGCCAGACAGTATATAGCCTACAATATCTATGAATACTGGTATTATTCTTAACACATAGCTTATTAAGAATGGTTTCCTAACCCCACTAAGTTTTTCTAAAAACCCCGCCTCTTCCCTCCTACGACCCTCTATTTCAAAACTACTCTCCAACTCCATGTTCCCTCAAGTATTTTTCAAACAAGGATATAATCTCCTTAACTCTCTCATGTTCATAATGGTTAAGGCATTGTCTAATAAACTCTACTCTAAACTGTTTCTGAACATCCTCTTTAACACGCCCCTTTAAAATAGCTTTATCAGCTTTATCACTACACTCTCTCATAAACTGGTCAATATTTGGTCTTAGAATGTATATGTATGGGTATCGCTTATCAGCTCTTTCAAGCTTAACCAGTCTAGAAACACCTGTCTCATCAACAGCTTTACGTACAACAAGTAGTTCGTCACGCTCAAATATGAAACACTGGATATTTTTAAAAGCTTTAACCATTCTCTTAACAATCTCTACTATATCATTAACAGATGGAGATTTATCACTACTCACTTCCTTTCATCACCAAGTCTAGTTTTACTAACAGGTATTTTTAGTAATTGTGTTACAAGTCTTATAATCCAAGCATAGATGGGTGCTCCAATACTCCTCCTTAATTCTCCATCAAAGTATTTAGCTCTATAAACAAGTTCACCCTTATAATTATATGCTTCAATAAATCCTTTAACACGGCCCCAGAGATTCTTTACAAAACTAACCTGTATAGCATAGTCTCCATGATCGAGTCTTACACGGTAACACCTAGCCTTCCCACGTGAATATGTAGGCTCTATATCACGTACTTCTAAAACACGATCCTCTAGTTTAGAAACCGGTTTTAACAAGCCATTCTTTAACAATATAAATGCTCTCTTCTTAACAACATGTCTACCACTCCTACTACGGCTATCCTCATCAACAAGGCTGTTGATAACAGTTGATCTACTATATTCTATCAAGCCTTCTCACCAATAGATAGTATATCCTCACCAACAACTTTTATAGAAGGATTATCAAGTTCAGCTATAAGGACTATAGGGTTAGATGCTAGTTGAGCAGAAACTCTAACTTCTCTAGCCTTTAAGACAACTTGTTTAATACCTCTATACTCTCTCTCCTCAACAAGTCTCCCTTGTTCACTATAAATGCTTATAGCAACATCATATTTCTCTGGTTTATGGTTTAACGATATAAATACTCTAGCCATAAACTACACCAGCAATTATGCATTTATACATAGACTATGTATAGGAGTTGCATTTCTATATCTAAAACCTTACCTCTAAAACTCTTCTAGTAACTATGCTCTATAGAGAATATCCATGGAGATCATTAAGGCTATCTATTAATAGATAGTGTTAGAGATATATTTTGGTTAGAGGCATAGGCTAGAAGAGGGGTATTAGGTAGAGTTAGGAGATTGTATTGAAGAAGTGTACTAGAACTATAGAATTACCTATAGAGCCTGAGTTAGTTGTAAAAATAGTTTCTGAACTAGATAGCTTGTTTAAGAATTTCGATTTTGTAAAAAGTATTGAAAGAGATAATGAGAAGTATACTATAGCTATCTCAGTAAAAGGTGTTATAAAGAGTTTTGAAGACAAATACGATGTTATAGGTAAGTATGATTTTAGAGCAAATGCATATGTAGTCTTAGGACATGGAAGTAGGTCTAGATTTGCTCTCGTAATAACACCTAGAGCAAGTGAGCCAAATACTGTTGTAAGGATAGACCTATATTTAGATGGTGTAGGTGGTTATCCAGCTAAGAGGATTAGTGTAGAGTTTATTGAAAAACTTGTTGACTACTTATGGTTTAAGACTAGAGAGTATCTAGAGAGCATGGGTTTAGAGGAGAAGATTGAAGAGAAACCCGGGCCTTCTAAACAAGAAGTTTCTCAAGAAGTTTCTATAGAGATAGGTATTGACGAAGATAGGCTAGGTGTTTACAATAGTGTATTAAGTGATGTAATAAAGGTTGCTAAAATACTACTAGATGCTAAACTTATTAGACAATCAACCTACTCTAACGCTAATAATCTCTTTAGCAACATAACAGAACTTATTAATAAATCTATAGAAACAGAATGTAAGTATATACTCCTATCGATCAAGTTAGATAAAGATGTTGATGCAAAGATATTAATTGATACTGGGAATAGCGTTATTATAGGAGCTATATTAACTACTGATGAGAAAACCCTTTTAGGTAAGCAGGTTATCGACTATTTATCTAAAGTTGATAGAGAGATTGATGTAAGAGTATGGGGTCTTAAAGAAGTATAACTCTGCCTATACCTTATATACTTTGTCCTAAATTGTAGACTACTAGTATATTTATTAATACATATTATTTTATATTTTATATAGTGTATAAAGTATTGTAGACAGCTGTTTTTATACATTCCATAAATGGTCAAGTAATATCTAGGTATTAACAAATAGTTGGTGTTAGACCATATGGTTTCTAATTTGAGTATAAGAGTGTTGAAAAACCTAGTTATATGTAGGAAGTATATTGTACGTAGTATATTGTTCATTACTGGATACATACTATCTCCTCTAACGTGGTGGAATGATTTATTTGTCAATATACCCTTAGCTTATGTTATGGCTTCAATAACATCATATATAGTTGGTAGACACTTGTTTTTAGAACTATTTATTGGTTCATACTTGTTTACTAATGTTCTTGGACTACTTCTTATGCATGTTAGTGTTACAGGTTTTAGTAGTATTAGATGTAGGAAGATATTTTATGACGTCTTAGCTGGCATTCTATATACATTACTTATATACATACTCGTCTATCTGGGTTTTATAAAGCCTTTATAAGCACATCTTATAAACCCGTAGTACTATTAATGGGGATTCCCAGCAATAATATCTTTAGGTGGTCTATCTAGTGGATGTTAGTAAGTTAAAGGATTATGGTGTTTCTAGTAGTGTTGTAGATGTTTTGTTAAAACGTGGTATTAGAGAGCTCAATCCTATACAGGAGAGAGCTGTTAAGAAGGGATTGTTTAGTGGTAGAAACCTTGTATTATCAACGCCAACCGCTAGTGGTAAGACTCTTGTTGGTGAACTAGGTCTTGTATGGAATGCTCATCATGGCAAGTTGGGTGTCTATCTTGTTCCATTAAAAGCTCTTGCTAATGAAAAGTATAGTGATTTCCAAGTATGGGAGAGCCTTGGACTAAGAGTGGGTATAACAACTGGTGATTATGAGTCTCCCGGAGAATATCTTGGTAGATACGATATAGTTATAGCTACTTATGAGAGATTTGATAGCCTTCTTAGACTTAAGCCATGGTGGTTGAAGAGGCTTGGCGTTGTAGTTGTTGATGAACTCCATATGATTGGTGATAGTGAGCGTGGACCTGTACTTGAAATGGTTATTGCCCGTCTTAGGAATATGGGTGTTCAGTTGATTGGTTTATCAGCTACTATTGGTAATGCAGGTGATCTTGCTAATTGGCTTGATGCTGAACTAGTTGTTAGTGATTGGAGACCTGTAAAGCTTGTTGAAGGAGCTTATGATTATAAGAGGAATAGGATTGTGTTTGTTGATGGACGTGTTGAGAATATACACTATAGACTTGGTAAGCGTGTTTTAAACGTTGTACTACATAGTCTTGTTAAAGGATACCAGGTTCTAGTATTTATACATAATCGTAGAAGGACTGAAGAGTATGCTTATGAACTAGTTGATCACATGAACTTGCTTGCACACATGATCCCATTTGATAAAGCTAGAGAGTATGCTCGTAGATTAGAGAGTGAAGGACCTAGCAAGATGGAGGCTGAAAGACTTGGTAGGTTATTGGTTAAGGGTGTAGCCTACCACCATGCGGGTCTTAGTAGTGTAGCACGTAGAGTTGTTGAAGAAGCTTTTCGTGAACGTGTTGTTAGAGCAGTATTTGCTACACCAACACTAGCTGCTGGCGTTAATCTCCCTGCTAGACGTGTTATAGTGTCTATTAAGAGGTATGATCCACGTTTTAAACGTACTAGAGACATACCTGTTTTTGAGTATAAGCAAATGGCTGGCCGTGCAGGTCGTCCAGGCTATGATGTTTTTGGTGAAGCTATTGTTATTGATGTTAAGAGCCCTGATGAAGCTTATAGAAAGTATATCTATGGTAGACTAGAGCCTGTTGAAAGCAAGCTTGGTAGTCAACGTAGTCTACGTATACATACTCTAGCATTAATTGCTGGCGGTGATGTATCTAGTTTTAATGGTTTAGTATGTGTTTATAAGAATACCTTATTCTACCACCAATATCGTTCAGTAAGGTATCTTGAGAGTTTGCTTAATAGTATTATAGAGGATCTGTTTAAGTGGGGTATGATTGTCTCTAGTAGTGAACCATATAGTGCTACAAGGCTTGGTAGAATTGTTTCTATAACGTATCTAGATCCATTATCAGCACACTACTTCTTAGAGAACATAGGTAGTAGAGATTATGGTGTAATATACCTACTACACCTTATAGCCTATACACCAGATTACCGTAGAAGCAGGCCATATATACCATACAAAATTATTGATGAATTTGAAGATAAAGCACTTAATTATGCTGATAAAGGGTTAATACCAGGCCCACCTCTTGATGAAGTAGATTATGGTTTTTGGCTACAAGCATTCGTTAATGCCCAGTTACTCCATGACTGGATTAATGAGGTTGGTGAAGACACGATCACTAATAAGTATGGTATAGGTCCAGGCGATCTATATTCTGTTAGAGAGACTGCTTCATGGATATCTGCTAGTCTATCTAGAGTATGCTATGTATATGGTTTAGGAGAACTATCTAACAAACTCCATAAACTAAGTACTAGGCTAGAGTATGGTGTTAGAGAAGATGCCTTAGAACTTATAAGACTAGAGGGTATTGGTAGAATTCGTGCCCGTACACTGTTAAAAGCTGGTATACGTAGTCTTGAAGAATTATTAAAGACCTCTGATCTAATATTATTATCCCTACCAGGTTTTGGGCCAAAACTAGTTAAATCTATTAAAGAACAAGCTAGAGAACTACTTAAACAATAATTATTGATATTATACACTAACTTGATTTCTCATTAGTTATTTACCAAAGAGATACTATAACAGATAAACCCTTGTTAATGACACACCATAGCTAGAGTTGCATCTATAAACCACATTTTATATGAGGAATAATTGCGTTAGTTAATCTATGGAAGAGTAATTATTGGAGTATAGTTGGGTGGGGGCCATGGACAAAGTAGTTTATGATGGAGTGAGAAATCCTTATCTAGTAGCACTTATCACTATACTCATACTCTTGATAACCGTGTTTACCTATATGTATTGGTATCAAAGCTGTTTGAAAACAACTACAATAACTCCGTCTAAAAGCTTTAGCCTAGATAATGTCACACCCTCTATAAATAGAGAGAATGCAGTAAATATAGTTCATGATATACTGGATTGTATAGGCATGTCTGGTCTAGAAATAGGGGATATAGAGATCGATAAAATAGATGCCTTTACATCTATAGGTTGTCACTGTAGCTACCATATTAGCTTAGTTAATGAATCAGGTAAGCCTAAGGGGACAGTAATTATTGATGGGGATACAGGTCTTATCAAGTGTATATGGTTTTCTGATTACATATTTAGTACTTGTAATAAAAACGTTAGCTTAGATAGTGTTGAAGCAAGGAACATGGTCTTGAATGTACTTAACTATTACAACTACTCCCTAGATGAAAACATTGATGTTAAGGTACTAACTATTGTACGTACTAACTCAACAATAACAATATCTTACATATTTAAGATCTATGGATACCCAGTATACTCTGGAATTATAGAAGGAGGAGGTAAGGTTATATATAATCCATGTTACAACTACGCACTATTAACAGTTCCCTCAAAAACTTACTATTTATACAGTTTAGGACAATTCAATTCAACACATCCACATATAGGTGAAGATGATGCTATAAGATGCGCTCTAAAAGCTATTAGTGAGAGGTATAAAACGGAAGTGGTTGCATATAATATATCAAGTATAGATGTCTGGTGGTTTTTTAAAGATATAGATAAGGATGGATTTATGGATAAACCAGTGCTTAGCTACTTTATTACAATAGATTGTGTTCTTGAGGATAGGGAGACGCTCATTACAGTATTTATTGATGCATATGATGGTGAACCTCTATATGTATCTGGATAGACTTGTCTCCATGGCTAGTAGACGTATCTGTAAAACTATCCATACATTGGTAATAGATTTCATAGTAGTGCTCATACTAGCATCTCAAATAGCTAATAGTGTTATAGAGGGAGAGCTTTTATCTACTAACATCTATGGATACCCCTATTCAACTAGATACTATGGCTATGGAGTAGAGATGTATACTCTATTTGACTACGATCAAGATGTATTTAAAGAACTGTTTATACTACTATACAAGGATGTGGGATTAGTTAATGGAGTTTTACTAGTTATTAACACTACTGATATAGAGTACTACAGACTATTTATAG
>CAYZRH010000067.1:0-10490 GCA_964480805.1 uncultured Desulfurococcaceae archaeon | reverse complement strand
GGGCTTCTAGAAATACTCTTGTGTAATGTATTAGCTATTTCATCAACAAGTTCTCCAGTTAGTGATGCAAATCCATCAATATACATATTGTTTATAATACTTCTAACACGTTCAATACTCATTTCACTACTATATGATATCCATATTGATGGACCAGTTGATCTACCAGTACAATACATTTTCTTAAGTTTCTTAACAACTCTCGTATTCAAACTGGCTATTCTCTTAATATACATTCTAACATATCTATTTAAAGCCTGATCTGGTGGTAGTGCACGATATCTTCTTGGACGACCAGCTCTTACTTCAACCAACCCCTTCCTCATAAGAGATTCTAGTACATCATATATTCTAGGTAATGGTATGTCTGCTTTAGTAGCTATGTGTGGAGCTGTTTCTTCACCAAGTTCTAGTAGTAGATAGGCTCTACCTTCATAACCTTTTAAACCAATAAACTCTAGATACTCAATTATTATCTTTAAATCGTCACTCTTCAATAGATGTTTAACCCACTATTTTACTCTACAAGTAATAAGTCAGTAGGAAAAATTGAATAAATCTGTCTATGGAATATTAGTTTGAATTTATGAATAGTGTTGGGCTAGAAGCTAAATGGGAGGTTATTGAGGGTTTCCAAGGGATTCTTTAATATTACAAGGAGGATACATAATGCTTTACAAGGAGCACAGATAGATCTATTAGAGAATGAGAAGAAGCTATACCTAGATATTAACAAGTATAATGTAAAGAATGTAATAGAACTTGGTACAGATATAGTTATAGTACATGATCCACAGCCATTAGCTATAAGGAAGTATGTTAAAGATAATAAGTTATGGATTTGGAGATGCCATATAGACCTTAGCAGACCCTATAAACAAGTATGGGGTTTTATGTCAAGTCTATTAAAGGGCTGTAATGCATCAGTATATCATTTAAGAGATTATATACACCCAGAAACACCTACACCATTAAAATACGTTATACCCGCATCAATAGATCCGCTTAGTGATAAAAACCGTGAACTACCATGGAATTTTATTGAGAAGACTTTATCAAGATACAACATAGATCCTGAGAAACCTATACTACTCCAGGTAGCAAGGTTTGATCCATGGAAAGACCTATTTGCAGCTCCTATTTGCAGCTATAGATGTCCACCGTCTTGTTAAGAAGAAGATACCAGATGTACAACTACTACTCGTAACCAGTATGGCTAGTGATGATCCAGAGGGATGGATTTATTATGAAAAGAACCTACGCTATGCTGGACTAGACTATAGTATACACTTTCTTACAAACCTAGTTGGTGTTGGACCACTAGAGGTTAATGCTTTCCAAAGAGCATCAACAGTTGTACTACAGCTGTCTAAGAGAGAAGGTTTCGGGTTAGCTGTAACAGAGGCTCTATGGAAGAAGAAACCAGTAATAGAAAGACCTAGTGGTGGTCTTAAACTCCAAGTTATAGATGATGCAACAGGTTATCTTGTTGAATCAATCCAGGAAGCTGTTGAGAAAACTATATACCTTATAAAGCACCCGGAAGAGAGAAAACGTCTTGGGGAAAAACGGGTATAGACATGTACTAGAAAACTTTACTATAATAAAACACCTAGGAAGATACCTAGATTTACTGACACAGACAGCTAGTTATCTTAAGGTATAATATTTTTAACTCTATCTAATATCCCATGCTTCCACATAATTTCTATAGCTTTCCATGTGACAGGACAGAATGTAAGAAATAGATCATGTTTTCCAGTAACAAGATCTTTATTTTCTAAGACTGTTCTTTTTAGCTCATATATTTGGTCCTTATATGTATTAAACCATTTCAGATAAGTTAACTCCATAAGATCTCGTTTAGTCTTCTTAGGCTTATTTTTAAGATAATTTATCCTGTTCTCTAGGAACTCCAGATCCTTTATAAACATTATGTACGAGTTGCTTGGTATATAATCTAGTCTCTTACAGTCCATACACATATTATTAGAAATATATTTTCCAAAACTCCCATTATTTCCGCTAATATACTCTTTAATAAAGTCTATAGATAGCAACATGACTGGAGTACGTGGTAATACCTTAGCAGCTTTCCAGATCTCTCCCCATAGAATATAATCATTTTCCTCTATTCTAAATACAAAAGCCCGTATAACCTCTATACCTAGTTCTAATGGATTAATAACGAATAATACATCTGGAATATTTCTACACTTATGCGTATCACATATTCTTACACGGAAAGGAGTTGGTATAGGCTCAGCATAAATTGTTTCTCCCTCAATTATTTGTAATCTATCTTGTCTTAATCTCAGCTCACTATGTAATCTTAAATATTTACTAATAAGTTTCTTAATAAGCTCTCTTTCTTCTTCAGCATCAATAATCCCTGGCGGTATAACTATTTTTTGCTTAGCTATAGCTCCGTGGAAAGGAGTGTGGTCTAGAAGTATAAGTTCTTCTAAAGCCTCTCTTAATAAGAGTCTTTCAATCTTTATTTGTTCTTCTATGGATTCTGAAGCTCCTAAAGGTAGGTTCCACCCCATGGGTATAAAGTTTCTATAGAATAGTACGAGCCAGTGTCTACCTCTATAGTAAACTATTGGAAGTATTCCACCAGAAGCCCATCTTAACGGTATGGTACGTAGATCTATTTGGTAGTCTTTGTGAACCAGTATGCATTGGTGAATTTCTTTGGATAAATTGACTAAACTACTGACTCTTTCCTTATTACTCAGGTCTACGTATTTCTCTAGTAGGAAGGTTTTACCAGCATTATTGTATATAGCGTATTTCTCATCCTTTAAATTAACTATTAAGTAGTAGTGTTCTCTTTCCCTCTTTAAAACAAGTTTACCAAAGAGGACAGTTATAGCATAATCCCATGGTTTCCAGAAGAACTTATGCATAACGTGGCTTCTACGTATAAATAAGGGCTTACCCATAGCCTCTTTCTCCATAGGCTCTATAGGATGGTATTGACCTGGGCTCTTCACAGGTTCTTGTTTATGTATACTACGGGATTCATATATATTACAGTCTATAGGGGAGAAATCCATTCTGAGTATGAGTTTTTCAATAATAAACCTACTCATCCTCTTCCAGAGGCTCTTATTATAGAGTGTTTCATTATTTTTACAAAAGCGTTTATAGAGTGTCTTTATTTTGAAATCATAATAGTATTTTAGGTATAGTGCTATTATAGGGGTAAGCCTGATCTTATATAGTAATATTACTATAGTGAATAGGACAATATATGCAATTATCATATAAGTTAACAACTTGTATGAGAAAAGAGAGAATAGTACGGCTATAACAATATTAATAACTACTAATTCTAAGTATCTAAGAGTAAAACCTTTAATTACATTAAATAGCTCTCCCAGCCTCTTCACACCTCTACTAATTTAATAGGGCTCTTAATATAGGGTCTTATCTTATAAGGATAATATAGTAATGCTTTTTAATATTTTTAAACTATTCGTTTCACTATTTTCGTAAAGAATCTAGTGTAAATATAGCTAAGGCAAATACCTCTAATGTATACATCTATAAACATCCCAATCCATACACCTACTATACCATAGTAGTCAATAAGGATGAGAGCTGGCAGTATTCTTGATAAATAGACACTACATACATTAACGATCATTGGTATAACGGTGTTCCCAGCACCACGTATTGCACCACTAATTACCATAGAAAGAGCTAGACCTGATTCACTAAGACCAGCTAATATGAGGTAGATGCTGGCAAGTCTTCTAACATCTTCTGTTGGAGAGAATGGTGCTACAATATAGTATGATGTTAGTGCAACCAAGACACCTAGTAAACCCATAGCGGTTACAGCTACTCTAGCAGTCTCCCATCCAATACGTCTCCCGCTCTCCAAGTCACCTCTACCGATCTCTTGTCCAACAAGTGTTGAAGCAGCTATCATAAATGCAAACCCTGGCATGTATATGAAGCTCTCAATCCTAATACCTATATTGTGTGCTGCAAGAGCTGTCTCACCACATCTAGCTACAAGTGATATATAGATATTGCTTCCAAGAGTAAACACTGCTCTTTCAATAGCTGTTGGAGAACCTATTCTAACAACTCTCCATAGATAACGTGGTTTTAGTTGAGTCTCTGGCATAAACCCCTTCCTATATAGGAAGAATAGCTCCACTGGTATAAGATAGGATGTAGCTATTACTGTAGCAAGTGCTGCACCAGCAACACCTAGTCCTGGAACCCATTTATAACCATATATTAGTATAGGGTCTAGGAAGACGTTTAGTAAAGCACTAGATACTAGTGCTATCATAGACTCTCTAACAGCACCTATTGCTCTAAGACTAGAGTCTAGAGACCAAGCAATAATAGCTACTGGTAAACACATGATCCTTATAGAGAAGTATTTAGAACCAGTATAGACAACCCCTTTACTACTAGTTAGTAGTGAGACAACTAGTGTAGAGTTTCTCGATAGAAGTAAGCCTACGCCCAATCCAACTAGGAATCCATAAGCTATTGTCTCTCCAATAGCACGTCTAGCTCTATCATACTCTCCAGCACCATAACACTGTGATACATAGACAATAACGCCGGTAGTAAATAATGTAGCTACTACAAAGGAAAGCCATACAATATAGCCTGCAAGACCAACACCAGCAAGAGCTGTTGTACCAAGACCTGATACAAAATAGGTGTCAACAATAGAGTATATACTATCACATAGCTCTCCAATAATCATAGGCCATGATATCTTTATAACTCTACGTGTAAGCCTATCCATATTTCTAAAATACCCCTCAAACACCTTTAATGTAGTAATACAATTAGGTATAGAAGATTAAATATTCTTAGATATCATAGAGTTTATTAGGAAAGCTAAACTGGTGTCACTAAGTAATGGTTTATAGACAAGTATTTGTTGATCGTGAGCAAGAGGTTAATAGAATCGTTAATAGAATAAAGAGTTTTCCTTTACCAAGTAATCGTGTCATAAGAGATCGTTTTATACTTATAGTAGTTGGTCCTAAGGGTATTGGTAAATCAACTATTTTGAGGAGAATATACTATAACATAGACATACCTGATACATATATAGCATATATAGATTTTAAGAAAACATATACTAGTGTAGAGGATCTTTTTGTAGACTTTATAAGACAACTATATAGCTCTATAAGTGAGTATTCTAGACTACATTATAGAGTTAAAGACTATGGTTTAAGGGTTTTAAAGTATCTTGTAAAGAAGATACTTGGTGAAGAGTTTATAGATGAAGTTGTCTCTGGTAAACTAGAGCTTTTCTCTAAGAGTAAAACACCTGGGATCCTGTTAAGTGATCTAATACTATGTTTAGCTGAAATAACTGGTTCTGAAAATAAGAGGCTAGCCTTAATTATAGATGAGTTCCAGGAACTGGTAAAGACTTTTACTAGAGTAGGTGTAGATAAGAAATACTTTACACAATCTTTTATACACTTTCTTTCAAAGACGCAGGAATGGGGTATTGATGTAAAGGATGTACCAGGGTATGTTATACCTATACTAACAACTAGTGATTATAGTTTTTATACAGAAATACTGGATCACTCAGCATCATATATAGAGCCTTTATACATAAGTGATCTTGATGAAAAGTATTCTAAGGAGTTACTGGTTAGACAAGCTAGTATAAACAATATTAACATAGATGATAAAGCACTAGATCTCGTATATAGCTATCTTGGTGGAAACCCATTACTACTAACAATGTTTATTAGAGAAGCTATAGAGGAGGGTGTTGCTAGAGTTGATATAGATACTTCTATAGAAATTATTAAGGAGATAGCTACTAGGATCGCTGGATCATTTTTAACTGGGCTATCAGAGCTTGATCGTATGGTTCTTAAAGTAATATGTAGGCATGGTCCATTAAATACTGAGGAGATATATGAGTATCTAGATAGAGAGTTATTGAGGAAGTATAGTATAGATACAATACCTAATCTTGAGGTCTATATTAATAGACTTATAGAGAGGAATATACTCTATTTCATGCCATTTAAAGGATTATGGTTTCAGAATAGGTTGTTAGAGAAAATTGTTTGTGAGGGAGTTTTTATAAACTATGGTCGTTATTAAGAAGGCTTTTGTAAATATTGATAAAAGTAAGTGTAGAGGTTGTGGATTTTGTAGTGAAGTTAATGTATGTCATAGTCCAGGAGAATGTATTGGTTGTCTATCTTGTTACTGGGCTTGCCCATTTGAAGCAAGAGTTTTAGAGTATAGAGAAGTAGATGTTGGTGAGGTAACAATATATGTTGATGGAATCGAATATCGTGTTCCAAGTGGTGTAACAGTTGCTTATGCTTTAGAGAGCATAGGCTATAGCTTTAGTAAACCAGGTTCTAAGAAACCCTCACTACCATGTAGAACTGGTGGTTGTTGGGCATGTGCACTAATAGTTAATGGTTCTTTAGAGAGGACATGTATTACACCAGTAAGAGATGGAATGAGTATTAAGACTAATGTAGAGAGTTATAAGCCAAGGAGGATAGTTCATGGACCTAGCCCACATCTTGTTGGCGGTAAAGCTACTCCATGGTGGGAGGTTGACTACCATAGTTATGTAGAGTCAGCTATATGGGTTGCTGGATGTAATTTAAGGTGTCCTCAATGCCAAAACTATAGTGTGACATACGATAATACATCGCCAGCCTTAACACCTAGAGAGGCAGCTATAGAGGTTGTTCGTTGTCAGAGAAGGTATGGTACACGTGGTATTGCAGTTAGTGGTGGTGAACCAACTATTAACCGTAGATGGCTTATAGATTATTTTAGAGAACTTGATAGGCATCTTCCAAAGAAGGTTAGGAGACACCTTGATAGTAATGGTACTCTGTTAAAACCAGACTATATTGATGAACTAGTGGAGGCTGGATGTAATAATATTGGTGTAGAGCCTAAATGCTATAGTGTAGACACTTATATGTGGATTACTGGTTTAGAAGATCGTGGGTTGGCTAGAGAGTATCTTGAAACATCATGGAAGGCAGTAGAGTATATTTATGAATACTATAGAGACAAAGTGTATCTTGGCGTAGGATTAGTTTATAATAGAGACCTTGTTTCTCTAGAAGAAATAGCTAAAGCTGGTGATAAGATAGCAAGTATAGGAACTGATATACAGGTTACAGTACTAGACTATTTCCCAGCATTTCGTAGAAGGTGGTTGAAGAGACCTAGATATACTGAAATGCTTGAAGTTAAACGTGTTCTTGAAGAACGTGGTTTAAAATACGTTATTGTACAAACAGAGATAGGGCATGTAGGTCCTAGAGTTAAACGTGTTCCATAAAAATTTTTAACGCATACTGTTTCGCTATAATTCTATACATGTACATGATTCTGTTATGATATTATTTGTTAGAAGGAGATAGTTTCTTATACAAACACACTATTTCTTTCTAGGTAGAAATAGTCTCCTATTATAGAGATATATTTATTTAACACCTTGATCAAATAGTATTATTAGGGTATTACCATTGAAGAGTGTTGGAGAAAACTCTATAGAGAGTGGTGTTATGGAGCAGAGAGCTGTAGCACCACCAGTTAGTCTACTACGTGTACTACCGTTTGACGCACGTATACGTGATGTAGTCTATGACTATATACCTTATGTAAAGAGTGTTGAAGCACCAATAATTGATAGCTGGCCTCTACAGAGGCTAAGGTATGTTATGCAGCTCCAGCTAGCCCACTTCGTATACCCTACAGCAACACATACAAGGTTCTCCCATAGCCTTGGTGTAATGCATGTAGCCTACCGCTTTATGAACCAGATACTATCACGTATAGAAGTACAGCAACAGAGAATACCACGTGAACCAGCTCGTCTAATGCTTAGCCATCCACGTGAAGTACTTCTTGCAACACGTATAGCTGGTCTACTACACGATATAGGCCACGGCCCTTTCAGCCATGCGTTTGACAAGTATGTTCTTAGAAACCCAGTTAATGGTGTAAGGATAGGTAATCATGAAGTACTAGGATATGTTATATACAAGTACTATCTAAGAGACCATATACTTAAGACATTGAGAGACTCGACTATAGGTATTGACTACGAGATTGTACTGGAACTACTTGATGAAGCTATGAAGCCCCCAATAGGTATGATTAAACACACGGATCTTGTTAAGAAAGGCGTTCTTGAAGAAAGTGATTTCTATACACCAAGACCTGATAAACAGCCTCACCGACTAGTACGTATGGTTGTACGAGACTTCCTATACCCAGCTGATATAATGGACTATCTTGTACGAGACAGCTATTATACAAACTCACCTATAGGTGCTATAAATATTGACTGGCTTATACTACAGACATACATTATAAGTCATGAGGGGTTGTTGCAGATAGCTATATCTGAGAAAGCACTAGACGATCTGGTTCGTATGCTTAACGCCCGGCGTTTCATGTATAAACGTGTATACCTACATCATGTAAACCAGGCACTATCAGAGA
This sequence comes from uncultured Desulfurococcaceae archaeon, assembly GCA_964480805.1. GTDB lineage: Archaea > Thermoproteota > Thermoprotei_A > Sulfolobales > Desulfurococcaceae > CAYZRH01. The sequence continues at coordinate 1,982 of CAYZRH010000067.1, read as the reverse complement.
CTATAGGCTTATTGATCAGCTGTAGTGGTGTTAGAGAGTTTATAGAAAACACTATAGCCAAGATTATAGAGGGTTCTCCAGAATACTATCGAGCACTAACAGATAACTCTATCTATGGTCTACTACAGATCATTAGTGTTTATGGAGATATAGCTGGACTATGTCCAGAGCACAAGGAGCTTGCACGAGCAGCACTTAGAAGCTTGTTTGAATACCGTAAACCATTATGGAAGATTGTATCAAGTTTTACATATAACAAGTCTAGAGCTAAACACATGTTTTCATCATACTTTGGTAGAATGTTTCAAGAAACACTAGAGAATGCTATAAGGAAGGAGCTTACACAAGAACTAGCTAGTAAGGGGTTTAGTGAAGAAGACTTTAAGTTAATAACACTATCTATTGACCCATACCCTAGTTCTGCTAAAGAGATAGTACCATACGTGTTTATAGCTAAGACACGTGATGACCGTGCTGTAGGATATGATCTAGAGGAGGTTGACAAGTTTGTTGAAAAACGTGGTATTATAGCTGAAGCACTATTCATGGTATATGCTAACCGTGTTAAATACCGTGAGTTAAGTGATGAAGAAGCTAAGAAGATCATAGATATCATAACACAACTTGTAGAAGATGCTGTAGGCGGTATAGAGGAGAAGCCTCCAGAAACAAGCTAGTCTTAATTACCTAAACATTTTATAGACACTTTATAAATTCTACCTATATACTAGAACTAGTCTATAGACAAGGGTATATCCTATGACATTAAGTACTGAAGAAGTAAAAAGGATAGTGTTCAAGCTGCTTGAGGAAAGCGAGGAATTTAGATACGCTATAGCTGCTAAAATAGGTTTATTAAAGATTCTTGAAAAACTTGAACAACATGATCGTAAGTTTAACGAGGTCTTGGAGCGACTTGACAGGCATGGAGTAGAAATTAAGAAGATATGGGAGAAACTTGAGCAACATGATCGTAAGTTTGAGGCTATCCATGAAGAGATCAAGAAGATATGGGAGGAGATATATCTTATTAAAGAAGATATACGTGGTATTAAGAGTTTTATGGATAAAGTTAGTGTTAGTCTTAAAGAGGAGGCTAGAGAGGTTGTAGAGTGGTTTTTAGATAAGAAGTATGGTTTAAAGATTGAGTTAAAAGGTCTAAAACTACCTGATCTAGAGTTTGACATTTATGGTGTTAGTGGTGATTATTGTGTAATTGGTGAAGCAACTGTACGTTTAGGTGAAGGTGTTATAAGGAGGTTTTTAAAGAGGATTAATGAAGCATATAGGAAGTATCCTGGTATATTTTGTAAACAGAATATCTATGTTATATACTGCTTAAGAGTTACACCTACAGCTGTAGAAGCTGCTAAAGCAGCTAGGATATGGATTCTAAAGTTTACAGAAGAACTTGTAAAGAACCCTATCCACTAATTAATAATTGTCTATAGGGTTTTATAGAAGTTGATTATATAGTGTTTTACAGCTTCTTTTAAAATACTATAAGCTTCATCCTGGCTAATAACCTCCTGCCTATACCCTCTATTAACTCTTATAAAACCATTCCTGTCAATAACAATAACACCACGCTTCTCCAAAGCCTCTAGATCCCTCTCAATATCTTCACAATACAGTCCATAAACAGTGTTCTTCCAACTACAATCTCTATAACCTATATCAAAACCATACTTAAACTCAAGAAGATAGACAAGACTATGGATAAGGGTGCGTGAAACAGATACACAACCAATGATCTCAAATAGTTTTTCAAGTCTACTATCCACTAAACACCAGCCCTAAACAATCTTCCTACCAATAAATAAGGTTTCATAAGCTATGCCTTAAAATAGAGAGAAAGCAATAGTACTTGTGTATATAAGAACTATATAGGCTATAAATAGTATTGGATGGTAGATGATTTTATAGATATAGCTTCATCAATAAGGTCTTATCTAATCCTAATAATATATAAAATAATATAT
>CAYZRH010000066.1:0-10664 GCA_964480805.1 uncultured Desulfurococcaceae archaeon | reverse complement strand
GGAGATGCAAAATTATATATGATTATGTATATAATGTAGTAGTAGTTTATGATAATACAACATGTTCAATATACGATTATTATATTTCTGTTTCATAGTGGTAGAAAACATACATCTTCTTATTCAAATAAAACTAATGGATCTATCGGTATTGCTAGTAATTGTGGTTTAATAGTGGTTGCATACTTCCTCTTCTGAAAAATGTCTATGCTTCTCCCTTAGCTACATTGTTTTGACTAAGTAGTTCCTTGAGAGCTATATTGAGTTTGATTAAAAACCTGATTATTAGACAAGTAATCAGAGTTGTTAAATGTATTCAAATGAGGTATTGAATTAAATGTGTACTATAGAGTTCTTGGGAGGAGATTAGAGCTCTTGAATTCTCTCTTGATTTATATAGTTTAGTCTCTTACACATTCTATACAATAAACAATAATGTAGTGGTTAATTTTAATTTAAGTCTCTAATAGACTTGTAGAGAGTGGATCAGTGGAGGTGCATTTCTGCATTTAAGAGACTTTGGGCCAGGCTGTTTTCATCATCCTATGATATTATTTTTGGTTATCTGGGTTTAATAGATATAGTTATCTAGGGTATTAGTGTTTATTATATGTACTAGTGATCTATGGTGTGCGGGGGTTAAGCCGTATAACCCATTGTTTGTTGTTGAGAAGTTTCTTATTGATCCTAGAGATGATTATAGAGTTTTTGTTGAGAAGAGTCTTGGTCTGTCTCTTCCTAAGGGTGATCCGGGTAGAGCACGTGATCTTGCTTTTAAGAGGTTTAGAAAGTTGTTTAAGTACTTCTTTAGAAGGTGTTGTAGGTTAGAGGATAATGTGTATGACTGTGTCTATGAGTATAATGTATCTACTAAAGAGACACTAACAATACCTGTTCTAGCTTCTGCACGTGGTACTGTAATTAGGTTCTATGGTAGAGATGGTGTTAGACTACTTGCTTTCCCATTTATGAAGTTCCCTAATCTATGGGAGTATCGTGAATACTTTAGTGGTGAGTGTGCAGTTGTTGAGTCTAGTATTAAGTATGATGGTACACTAGTTATTGTATGGAGGGATCCAGAATATGGTGTTTTGAGGTATAATACACGTGGTCTACTAGACATACAGCTTACTCCACGAGACCGTTTTGGAGAAGTAGGTGTTGTAAAGAACAAGTTTGTTAGAGTATTCCTTAAGAGGAAGCCTAGTGTATTGGATGAGCTAGGTGTTGGAGAGACAGTTATGTATGAGATTACTGGTTATAAACCAGCTAGTCTAGTTGTTAGTGTAGTTGATGCTACTAAAGAAATGTTTCCAAATGGGGAGCCTAGAGACGTAGTCTATGTAGGCTATAGAGACCAGGTAGGCTACCTATACTCGCCATATGAGAAGCCTAAATTGGGTCTTAAAAAGCCTTCTAGGATTGAGTGTGATTCTATAGATTGTGTTAAAGAATGGGTTGATAGGAATCCAGATGATGAAGGTGTTGTTGTATGGTGTAGGGGTTTTTATAGAGATAATCCTGGATGGAGGAGGATGGTTAAGGTTAAGAATAGATCTTATGCACTATGTGTTGAAGCAGGTATTGGTATTGGAAGAGTTAATGAGAGAGTTCTTGCACGTAGTGTTTATCTAGGTATATCAGATGATATTAAGCCTTACTTGAGCAAGGATTTGAGAAAGCTTTTAGAAGAACTTGAGCTAGAGTATACTAGGCTCTATAGGAATGTTGAGAGACTACTAGCAGTTCTTACTAAGAAGTATTTAGAGGGTAGGGATATAGCTGGTATACTTAGGAATATAAGGTTGTCAATTATAGTTGATGAAGTTAGGAAGTATGTTGAGAAGGGTGGTTCTATAGATAGGATAGTACGTAAGATAGCTATGACAGGTATACCTAGGAGGCTTGAAGACAATATATCTAGATTATCTAGGATAAATAAGAGGATTGAAGGATATATAACAATATAGATGCTTATAGCTATAGTGTAGGAGCAGTATTGTCTAGTACAATATAGTTAATAGTTAAGACTGTATGATTAAGTACACGCTTATATACTGATCAAACACTATATCGTACTTGGGTCTATAGAGTTGCTATTAAAGATTCATCCATGGATATTAGTGATACTTCTAATGGCTTTCAAAATTATAGTATTTACAAACATTAATATAACAATCATTACTGTACCAGACGACTACCCTACAATAGAAGATGCTATAGCAAACGCGCCACCTGGTTCAACAATATTTGTTAGAAAAGGTGTCTACAACATAAATGAGACTATCTATATAAGAAAACCATTGAAGATTGTTGGAGAACACCATGAAACAATAATTAATGGTAGTTCCAATATAGACTCTATAATAGTTATTGAACAAGCAACTAATGTATCAATAACAGGTTTTACATTCATAAACAGTAATACGCAGGTAATGGTTAATGGAAGTTCATACATATTCATATACGATAATATATTCAAAAATGGCAATAAGTATGCTATAAGTGTAGGATCACATTACTCTACACCCTCACTTAGAGTCTTTATTGAATACAATAGAGTTATGGGAGAGGGGTATTTAGCAGCTATTGTTCTTGGAAGCGGTAAAGAACATGTTGTTAAAGGCAACTATATTGAAGTTTATGGTAATGGAGTTAGTATAGTTGAAGCTTATGATAGCGTTATTAGAGATAATAGGTTTGTTGATTGTGGACTAGTATTCTATAACACTAGTACTTATAATAATATAGTTGTTAATAATACTGTTAACAGTAAACCACTTGTTTATCTAGAGAAGGCACGTAACAAGGTGGTAACAGGGGATATAGGTCAAGTAGTAGCTATTGACTGTATTAACATAACTATAGAAAATACCGTTTTATCTAATGTAGATTATCCATTAATACTTATAAATACATCGCTCTCATATATAGCTAATAACATAGTAGCCTATGCTTATACTGGTGTTAGATTAGAACTCTCTAATAATAATACATTTAATAATAATACTATAGTTTATTGCCGAGAAGAAGCTATAGAGTTATCTTATTCAAATTATAATGTATTCTTAAACAATAGTATATCAGATAATGGTGTAGGTATAGTAGTTAAGCATTCTAGTTATAACAGATTCTATCTAAACAGTTTTGTAGACAATGGTGTGCAGGCAATAGTTAATAATAAACACGTTAATCTATGGGATAATGGAAGTTATGGAAACTACTGGAGTGACTATAGTGGAGTTGATGGCAATAACGATGGTATAGGCGATCAACCATATGTTATTGGTATAAACAATATCGATCACTATCCATTAATAAATCTAGTAAGAACCGTCGATCTAGACTTTCTAACCCGTAATAGAAGTGGTAATGGAATCTATGTTGAAGAAGAGATCATATATATACAAGGGATACAGCCTGTACATGAGCCTATATGCGTTCATGCATTAATAATAGTATCATTAATAGTGTTAATGTTATTAAGAAAGCTCGGTAAGAAGTTCTCCTAGATAGTATTAATGTTGTTATGATTTCTCTCTATAATACTATTATACTATAGTTTTCTATACTAGTTTCTAATGTTAATTAAAACTTTTATCCGAGTGTTTTTTCTTTAATTCTAGCATTATTTCTTTTAACAATTTCTATAAGCTTACCCTCTACACTATCAACCATCTGTTTTAACCTAGGCTTATCCTGTGCTTCCATGTATAGCCTGATCTTAGGCTCTGTACCACTCTTACGTACTAGTATCCATGACCCGTCTTTGTACTCAAAACGGTATCCATCAATAGTTATTATATTAACTGGTTCTCCAAGAAGGCTATTGAGTTCTTCAACAACTTCTCTATAAACAGTATCTCTAGCCTCTACTGGCTCCAATAGATAGCTACGCCGATCCCATGGATAATCAGGTATACCTAGTTCATCTAGTATCTTATAGAATGGTTTACCATACTCTGTAACAGTCTTTGTAATCAATGCAGCTTGCCACACACCATCAACCCATGGACCCCATGCTGGGTCTATAAGCTTCCATGGCTCAGATGCTAACACTATATTTGATGCTCCAAGTTCTTTAACACGTTCATGTGTTTTACCAAGAACATACCTCTCTACTCTACCATCCAGCTTTTCAACAACATCGTCAATTACACGGCCAGTATCAATACTAACTATTACAGTACCCTTTCTCTCCTGTAGCAGTAGGTATGTATAGAATGCTATAACACGATCCTGTCTAATAAATCCATGAACTGGATCAAGGACTGCAAGACGGTCAGCATCACCGTCATGAGCTAGTATCACGTAGGGGTTGAATCCACGGTATACTGGAAGGAATTTCTCAAGAACATCCTTACGTGGTTCTGGTGAACGTGCTGGGAAGTATCCATCTGGGTTAGCATTAACACTATAGACACGTGCACCAAGCATACGTAGTACAGTTGGTGTCACATAGTAGGATGCTCCATTAGCTAGGTCTACTACAATACTTGGTTCAACAGCTTTCCTCCTAGGCTCTAGGCGTGAAACAAGATCACTTATGTATTCATCAACAACCTCTTTAGCGTAGAAGAAGTCTCTAGCAACCATCCATGAGCAAGGCTTAGCCTTTTCAACAAGCTCTTCAACACGTTTTTCAAGAGGTCTTGTAAACTCATAGCCGTCCTGGTCATAGAATTTAAAACCATTATACTCTGGAGGGTTATGGCTAGCAGTAACAGATACACCTACAACACCATGCCATAGACTAGCATAAGCAGCAACTGGTGTTGGAGCAATACCTATATAGCCAGCTTCAATACCGCCAGCCATCAACCCAGACATAAGAGCTAGTGATAATAGTGGACTAGTAGTGCGGGTGTCATGCACTACATAGCCAGTACCCTTACCGCCAGCAATCTCTGTTAAAGCTAGCCCTAGCCTATAAGCTAGTACTGCATCCACGCCATCAGGGTATAGTTTACGAATACCAGCAGTACCAAATAACCTACCCATAATCCTAAACCCAGTAGATAATATCAATAAACATATACAATAAACCTTACTACAAGTAATCAAGTACTTGTATAGGTTAACATTAGATCTCTGTAATAAGCTCTAAAGCACTAGTTTGTTGAAGAAACAAATGCCTAAGCTCTCTATAATCCATATCTAACATATAACGATAAATCCTTTGATCAGCATCACTATATGATTGAACAAGTCTATTCCATAACTCCTTAGGATCAGCGATCCTATCTATAAAACTACTTAAATAATTAAGTAAATCTCTGTCTCTAACGCTTTTAACAACTTCTAACAAATGATCCTCTATAACATGCTTACTATAAGATCTCCTAGACAATCCATTAATTACAGGAATAACATAGAAGTCTCTTACACCATGAACACACTTGTATAAGCGAAATCTATCACCTACTTTTACTAAACTCCATTCTATCCCATATTCTCCCAATTTATTCTCTACCAAGCTCCATAAGTTATCTAGTTCAAACTCCTCCTGATCTAGAGCTATAATGAACTTATTTACCCTCTCACCCATGACTATACTTATCATAGTTTCAATAGATAGGTTTACCCGTAACGCACTAGTAACACCTACTACGTATCTTCCATTTAGTCTGTGACAGAGAATCAAATATGTGATAGCATCTCTAACTCCATTACCTATAATAGTTACAGCATCTATAGCTTCTAAACCAGCTAAAGGTATATTCAATCTCTTACTCCATTTTATAATATTTCTAGCAACTCTATATGTTAAAGACATTAATATTCTAAATTTCATATAAGTACACTCTCCATAGCTCTAATGTCTAGACCTAGCCTCTCTAAATTGTCGATTTCCCCTAGTTTAAAGTACTTAGCTTTAAGCACTCCATCTCTTAATGACAAGAGTATAGTTCTTGGTTCATAATCTATTAGAGTATCTGATATAATCTTTACTGCTTCTATACTATGTGTTGTAACTATGACTATTGTATTATTACCTAAAACATTTCCTAGCCAACGTGCTACATGAACTAGTAGGTAGGGGTTTATATGTGACTCAATATCATCAATTAACAATATTCTTGGTTTACTTAACTTGTAGACTAGCATCATAGTAGTATAAAACTTTACTCCATCACCTAAGTCTCCAAGCCTTATACCACGTCCGTCGACTGTTCTTACATATATCGTCTGCTCGCCGCCGATGAAGGGCTCTAATAGTAGATCATCATAATTACCGCTAACGCTTTCTGAAACACTTTTAGCAACAATACTTGGTATCCCCATACTTCTAAGTCTAACCCAGTTTAGACTAAGGTAGTTCCATAATAGCTTAATCAATGAGGGATGTACGTATAATGCATCCCCTATATCAGCTACAAAATACTGTGACACAACATCTATACTACCTGCTGTAGCACTATAGAGCCTCTGTTCTTCATCAAAGGTAGCTCTTGAGAGACGCCCATGCACTATTTTATTCCCTATAATGTCTATTTTACCAATACGGTAAGCACCTCTTAGACTAGGACCTATTGTGTCAACGTATATTTCAGCAATATTATCTATTCTCTGTATACATAAACGAGTGTCTATGGCTTCTTTAACTCCTTTAATAGTTATTGATGAACTATTATAGTTATGGAATAACGATATAAATGCTTTTGAGCCAAGTGTTTCATGTAGATATGCTAAGACTTCTATAGCAGATAATACTTTTACCTCTCTTCCTCCTAAAGGTATGATAGCATATGGTACTCTCCTTAACGGATTTGGTAATAAGAACAATGCTTCTAAAACACTTGTCTTACCAGAATTATTGCTACCAACAAGTATGTTTAGTTTACTAAGCTTTATCTCTCCTTCTCTAACTCCCCTAAAGTTTTTAATATAGATCTCCATTTCCCTAACCTATATCCTAGATAGTCTATTATACAATTACGACTCTATACTTAACTATTAAACTAGATAGCTATTAACCTTCTCTATAATAAATACCGCAGATAACATGGTTAAAGGTTATATTCTTAACTAAATGATGGAAGTATATAATAAAATAGTGTCTTGATGGAACAGTATCCTTAACATTTTCCCCGGGTGCATCACTGTATTAGAGATACGTATACACTAGCTGTCCACAACCTAATAGACTATACTAGCTGTCCTTGTAGATAGTAATCTAGGGAGTGTAGATAGGGGTATGTAATCTGTGATGATACATTAATAGAGTTAATGTTCACTAATTATTAAATTGCTTCATTCTATAAGGACTAGGTAGAGTTGTAGAGCAAATGAACGCATTTTAGAAGACTGGTTATGTGAAAAACGGTTTCTTAAGTCTGATCAAGCTATGTGTACAGCTCTTTAAGTTTTTTAACATAGTCTTCACTAAATACTCCATCACTCCATAGTTTCTTAAGACCTTTCTTCAAATACTCTGTATAAATGGGGTCTTCTAAAACAAACACCTTACTACTATAGGAAGGCCATTTATCACTATACAACATTGCTAGCCTATCATAGATCTTTTCTAGTCTATAGAACGTTGAAAATAATCTCTTAATATCACTTACTCCTTCAGAATAACATATTGGTGTGTTAAATGTTGTTCTATAAGTCTTCTTAACAATATCTCTATACCTTACTATAATAATTGGTATCATGTATGTTGACTCACCCTTTAAACTAGGTATAAAGTATTCTTTCAAACTCTCTATATTATCTAGTAAAGCTCTCTTTAAAGAATCAGCATCAAAAACTATATCAACTGGTACTGGAGGAAACATGCTGAGGCTTGACTCATAAAACAATATAACTAGGTCTGCTATAAGACCTAGATTAGTAACTACTTTATAGCCATTAAACTCTGTAATATACTCACTAGGAACACGTCTACCAAGATCAGCTATTAAACACTCATTTCTACCAATACATACTAGTTGAAATGGATAATAGACATAGTTTATATCATAAACTATTTCAGCTAGTTTCTTAAAGAACAATCCTCTATAGCGTCCTCTCTCTGTAAAATAGGCTATAGATAATGCAACAACTTTATCAACATCATCTACTCCAACATAACCCTTACTGCCCTTAACAAAGACTATTGGTGAACAAAAACATGTATCAACCACATTACATCACCCCATGATCTACGTATTCTTTTAAGATAGAAAAACCTAGCCATAGTAGTGTTTAAGGGAAGGCATTATCTAAGCCTCTAACGGTTAATATAGGTATATTGTTGTTCATTATTAATATTATATAAACTACCTATCCAATAACTATTACATTTGCTTTTCTAGAAACATTTTGTAGAAGAAGTTCTGAACCAGCAACTCTATAGTTTATTATAAGTATGTAGTCTCTGTCTAAGTTTATAGATGACTTGTTTAAATAGACTACTGTTGATACCTCTTTATAAGGCTTTATTTCCGCTAGATCACTGGTTACATTGATTGTAATGTTGTTAAGCCTAATACTCTCTATTCTAGCAAGGCTTGGTATTCTAGAAGTAATGTTAAGGAATAATTCAACATGATCACTATATACTACTAGTGTTGAACGGGTTATTTCTAGAACTTGTCTAGGTACTGGAGCTCCTCTATGGATACGTAAGTCAAATATGTTGTCCTGTATCCTAAGATCTGTCTTATAGACTAGTGTATATGATCCTTTATTAGTATTTATATCTACTGTGATTAATATAGAGACTATTGAAGGATCCATGAAGTGGTAGTTTGATATAAGCATTTCATAAGTTTTTGAGTGACCAGGCTTTATATAATCAGGTATTTTAGCATACAATACAGCACCGCATAGGAGAGCATCTGTTGAACCGTCTGAATAAGTGAATTCTGCTACTGGCATACTTATTCCTTGAAAGACTATTTCTTCTAGATATTCATTCTCTATAGTAAATGTTATAACTATACGTCCAGCAATCCATGTATCAGATACTCTATTAATAGTTATGATAACTCCTCTACTAGAGACTCTATGTTCATTAGAAGGTTTTAGAATTGTTAGTGATGGTGTAGAAGCTATAATAACTAACACTATAAACAAAACAACCACTCTAACACATACTCCAACATCTACATATGGTCTCTTATACAAAGCCATACCAGCTAACCCGGCTAACCTAGACACCAACTATATACATTAAACCATATAGCTTTAAATAAGTGTCTGTATAAGGAAAATATCCGATAGATATCAACTAACCACTCTATACATCTATAGTTTAGGTATAACTGTAATTGGTTGGGTGGTGGAGTCGTCTCGGGCTTTTGTGCCCCGATGACGGTACTATCCCGTAGCCCATACTCTGTGGTGTGTGGGGATGTAGCTCCCAATGAACCACCGAACCACATGAAGTGGTTGAGGAGGGAAGCCTGTGCAAGCTCCTATAATCTCCCAAAATACCCAAAAGATAGAGCACAGGCAACCACAAAATAACCAAGTATTCTAAAATAAACTATATACTCACTTCTTTAAGGAACTACTACTCTAGTATACCCTTATGGTTAAGTGTTTTAGAAAACTATAGGTGTAGAAGAAGTCTTTAGGCTGTATCAGATAGCTTATGTAAAGACCTGATCTCTATCATGTTTATCTCTGATAGGATGCTACTACGTATAGTCCTAGCTCTTCCGCTTTCTTTTGTGCTGATGGATGTACTAGGTATCCGAATAATATCCCAATAGTCTTTGTCTTGACGACCCTACTTACAACCCTATACACTCTCCTGTAGAATTGCTCTACATCTCTACCATATATTCTAGACTTACACTCACCTACAACCACTATCTTCTCACCATTCCTAACACCCTCACCATAGAGATTAACCTCAATCTCTCCCCCATCTACCTCGATAAACCTCCTCTCAAGCTCATCAACTTCTACACCCAAATGTCTATAAAGCCACCCTGGTAATACAACTCTAGCAATATCCTCAAGCCCAAACCCTATGGTATCAGACAATCTACCAACTTCTCTCCTCAACAAATCCATAGCTTCAACAAGCTTATTCAATCTCTCTTCAGTTCTTCTTTGAGCTTCAGCTAGCTGATCAACTCTTTTGGCTAACTCGTTTAATCTCTCTTCAGTTCTTCTTTGAGCTTCAGCTAGTTTGTTAAGCCTTTCTTCAGTTCTTCTTTGAGCTTCAGCTAACTGGTCTATCTTTTCTGCAAGTTCTCTAACTGTTCTAACAAGTCTATCAAACTCTTCACGAGTAACCTTAATCTCTCTAACCCTCTCATCAACAACCTTAATAATAAACTCATAAAGCTCGGCAGATATACCCAAGCAACTCCACCATCTACTGCACTATAGGCTATATACCTAATATATCTAGACCTGTCTTTTATACATATCCTTGAGACTCTATAGTACACTACTATATATGGTTGACTAAAACTATATCTAGTAGTTGTTAAGGTGTAAGTGTTAAGAAGGTTATAGTTGGTGCTAAAGAGTATGTGTTAGTTAGGGGTATTCTTCCTAAAAACATTAGTGATGGAGACTTTTCCCTTGGTCTACTATAGGTGCTCTATTGTATACTTAATACCCGCTATATTGTTATGATTCTTTTCTTCTCTTCCTAGTAAATAGTATTGCTACTACTATAGCTACTATGGCTATTAAAGCTATTGACAATGGTA
>CAYZRH010000065.1:0-10797 GCA_964480805.1 uncultured Desulfurococcaceae archaeon | reverse complement strand
ATTTAAAATAGGGGGGAGAAAGTTCTCATTAGGGAGATTAACTAGGGGAGGGGATGCTAATATATAAAGACCCCCCGGGGGATAGTTTGGATGCATTGTATCTAAAATACATATAGCTATCATAGATACACTTTCTACTTATTTAAGTGGATATGCTATAGTGTATAAAACTATTGTTTAAGTAGTAGAGTTTTTACGTTTACTAAGTAGTATAGGTTATCTACTGGTGTTGGAGAGTGGGGGATAGTTGGTGTAGTAGTGTTGTTAGTAATCTTGAGAAATGCATTGATCTTATTGATAAGCTTATGAGTATATGTAGTAGAGTTCACGTTGGCGAACAAGTCTCTTCAAGTACTCTATTTCAAATATACACTATTGTTGTTGATCTTAGGGAGAAAGTTGTTGAAACTAGAATGATTATTAATAGTTATTGTAGATAATATAGGTTATTGATATATTGTAGAATCCTATATAGCTATTGATGTATAGGTGTCTATTATGGAGTCTATATGGATTGATAGAGATATAGTTTCTAAACTAGCTTACAAGATCAAGTATTCAGTAGATAAGCTACCCAAACTAAACGTTTATGATGAAAAGCTCTATCCATCAAGAAGAGATGATCTTGAGAGTATTCTAAGATACTTTTTAGTAGTAGTAGCACTAGATCATAGGCTTAGTAGACCCGGTAGACCATATAGACATTGTTTTAACAGTGAGTGCTATAAGGGTGCTGATCTACTATACTATCTTAGTAAGAAAATCTATGATGAAAACCCTAGCTTCTACAATCCAGAAAACCTGTCTAAGATAAAGCCAGAGGATGTAGAGAAGATATATAGTATTGGTAAAGCACGTGTACCCGATCCTGTGGTTAGAGCTTACCTACTACGTGATCTAGGCTTTAAACTAACTAGACTATACAATAGATCAGTTTTAGAACTACTAGAGAAATCTGGTTCAAGAATACGTGGTTCTATTGATAAACCTGGACTAGTTGATCTACTACGTGTATTCCGTGCGTACGAGGATCCTGTTGAGAAGAAGAGTTTCTTATTTATAAAATTCCTAATACTCCGTGAGTTATTTAAACCAGTTGATCCATGGAATATGGAGGTTCCAGTTGATAATCATTTAACAAGGATTGCTTTAAGAATAGGTGTTGTTGGTTTAAAGGGTGTTTTATGGAGGTTGGTTAAGGAGTCTAAGCCAGTAGATTATGGAGACGATGTATTGATCAGATTTATGGTTCGTAGAGCCTATAAGCTTGTATCTATTGAAGCAGGTGTTGATCCATGTATTGTTGATGATGCATTATGGGTTTATGGTAGAAAGGTGTGTCTACGTGATCAGCCTCCAAAGTGTAGTATGTGTTTATTTAAAGACTTTTGTAGAGCATATATGGATAGAGAGTATATGGTTAGTGAACACAACTACTATAACACATGGTATTACTAGACTAGGTGCTATAGTGTAATGGAGAATAGTAAACCATGTCTAGAAGATGTTAAGAAGCTGCCTAAACTACACCGTCTTATAATGGACTATTTTATAAAATACATTAGTGCTGGAGAACTAGTAGCTATTATAGAGATACGTGAACAAGTTAAGACATTACGTGATCCAGATCTTGTACCAGAATTTGACGACATTATTATTGAAAGAGAGATTAGTAGAGCACTAATGTATTTAGTAGAGCACAACTATCTAGAACACAGAGAGGGATGCTATAATCTAGCAGAACACCTTAGAGAGGAGTTGAAGGAGAAAGGACTATATAATGTAAATAAGCATAAGAAACTATTCTAGATAAGCTACATTCTATACCTAGTATATTCATATTAAGACATAAGTGATTTATAACAGACCTACTATATTCAGACAATCCATTACTACTATACTTTTAAGCAGAGTCTATATAGGTGTTATACTATATTCTTCTCCTTAGATATATCTCTATAGGTTAGATAGTCTTGGAGGTCTATGATAGACTTAGAAAGATTGACTGGAGTAGATTTGGCATTAGCTATGTACTACTATTTGGTTCTATGGTTTATCGTGTTGGCAGAGACATTGATCTTGCTATAAAGTTTTTTGAAAATCCTCCACTGGAAGTTATTGGTGAGATAGTAGAGGTTGTTTCAAAGAATACTGGTTATCCGGAGGATCGGGTTGATATTATTATATTAAATAGAGTTGGTCTATCTTGTGAACTAGTTTACCAAATATACTGTAGTGGTAAAAAAGTCTTTGTGAAAGATGAGAGAGAGTATCTTGATGATTATCTAAGATGGATAAAGATTTGTTATGACTACAGTTTAATGACTAGGAAGATAGGTGTTCAAGAAAAGGCTATAGAGGTAGTTAAGAGGGAATGGGGGTTATAGAGAATATATTTAATGAGCTAATATCTCTGACACGTGCTATTGATAGAGAGGTTAATAGAGGATATGATCTAAGTAGATGGTCTGATCAGATGAAGTTCTTACATGCACTACAGATACAATCACAGATGTTAATAGGTTTATTTCTAAGAATAGCTTGTTTACTAGGTTATAGTCCTAGAACACCATTAGAAGCTTCAAAGTATTTATTTGATGAAGAAGTTATTAGTGAAGCTGATTATAAGTTCTTTAGATCAGTTGTTGGTTTTAGAAACATAGTAGTCCATGAATACACTAGTGTAGACATGGATATTGTAGAGAATATTCTAGGAAACAGAGAGTATCGTAAGGTACTGGTATTAGCTGAAAAGATCTATAGGTATGCTAGAGAGAAGAAACTAGATCCATGAATATAGTTAAAATGTTCTAGGCTTATAAGCTATATATCCTTGTGTTGTTTTATCATATCTAACTATAAAACCTGTTTTACGTAGTCTTTCACCAATTCCTTTAACAACTCTTCTACCACTATGTCTACCTGGTTCTCCAGTATAATGGTATAGTATACCACCTGGTTTTAATACACGATAGAATTCACGGTAGAGTTCAGCACTATATAGATCTCCTGTTCTACCCGTAAACCTCGGAGGATCATGGATTATTCTATGGAAGCTGTTGCTGTCAAATACTGTTATAACATCCACTATACTTTCATGGGCTATCTCTATATTTTCTGAACTAAGCATTCTACTCCATGGATTATGTCTAGTTATCTCAATAACATAAGGATCTACTTCAACAGTGACTACACGAGACGCTCCATGTAGGATGCTGTGGATAGCTGTATATCCAAGACCCATACATGTATCAAGTACATAGTGTCCTTTACCAACACGTGCTTTCCTAACTTTAAGCATACTGTCAATCCATGGAGTAATACCAGTAATCCTATGCATATGTATACCGTTAATCTCAAGCGTTGGGGCTTGGTCTATAGCAACTGGTTTGAGTTTATAAATACTACTTGCTCTTATAACAACTTCTCTAAAAACATTACCTACTACTTCATAAACACGATCCTCTTTAACACCTACTAACAAATCCTTATGAACTATATTATCTCTAAAAACAATGTAGTCTCCATGGAATCTTACAAACTCTCTAGACAACCCTAGATCGAGTGTAGTCTCTACACTATTAAGCCCCTTCTCTAGAGCATCTAGTATCCTATCAGCAACCCGCTTAGTTATCCTCGGTAGATCTATATAGCTATAGGATACTTTCTTAAAAACCAACTCCTGCTATACTCCACCAACTATATCCAATAGCCTCCATAAACTATCTATAGTATAGTCTGGTTTAAATGGATGGCCCCATGGAATACCCTTTCTAGAAACTATTTTGACAGTATTTACTTCTGGAAACAATGTCTTAACTTCCATAAGTGGTTCAGGCTTATCATCAACTATATAGACCTCTTTAGGGGATATACTGTATGTTCTTAGAATATCTTCTAACGCTTCTCTACGAGAACCAATATTGTCTCCAACTATATAGATTTTCTTAAAGAACTTCCTAAAACCATGTCTCTCTATACGCTTTATCTTCTGACCAGGTATCTCATCTCTAAGACATAGTATTCCAAGTATGTGTTTACTAGATAGTTTTTCAAGAACACTATATGCTCCACTATAAACTAGAGCATGGTCTATAACATAGCTCCAATACTTTCTAACAAGAAATTCTAGGTCAACATCCTTTACACCAACTAAATTGAATACCTGTCTCCACCAATCTCTATGAGGCTTTCTACAAGCATCATATAGTTCTTCATAATAAAGCATTACATCAACAAACCATTCATAGCCTATACCAAGCTCTTCTCTAAGCCATTTATAGAATTCTCTAAGACAAGAATATATGTCAACAAGTACTCCATCAAAGTCAAAGAGTACTATCAAACACCCACACCAATAATAGGAATAGTCTAGAGAAAAAGATATTAAAAACTATAGGTTATATAGACTAGACACTGCGTCCCTGTCTCTTAACCATTTCACGTAACTCTCTAATCCTCTCTTCAACACTCTTAAGCTCTTCCTGCAGATCCCTTAGATCCTCTTCTAGAACTCTCTTATAATCCTCAAGCATAGCTAGTTCTTCTTCAGGACTCATAGGTGGCGGTATTATTGGATAGAGTGGCGGTATATATGGTGGGTATGGCGGTGTTGGTTGTTGGTATGTTTGTTGTGTCTGTTGTATTGGCTGTGTTTGCTGGGTCTGTATAGGTTGTTGTGGTGGAGGATATGGGTAGGGGTATGGTGGTACTGGGTAGTACTTCATCATTCTCCTCATAAAACGATACCACCAGTAACTCATAGGCTATACACCCTATCTACTTACTACCAGTTGTCTTTATAGCTTCCATAGACTTTATAATACCTTCTAAAGACTTCCTCCATGTATCAATTAGTGTACGGTAGATTTCTAGTGTAAGCATGTAGTAGTATGGATAGATCATCCATTGTGTAAGCATGTTCATCAAATACACTGGATCATAGGGGTATGGAGGTACCCAATACCACCAACTATAGGGGCTATAGGGGTAGTAGCTCCACCAATACATAGCCCCCACCTACCATGGAAGCCATGGATAAGGAGTGTAGGGGTAGTAGCTATAGTATGGGAAACTCCATGGAAGCCAGCTATAGGGTGTTGGATAATACCATGGATAGTAGTAGGGATAATAGTAACCCCACCAGTAACGCCATGGACCAAACAACCACCAACAACTACCACGTCCAAAAACCCATCCAGGCCTCATCCATGGAGGTAGATGGCTCCAAGGACCTCTACCAGGCCATGGGCCTCTCCAACCCCATCTATAACCTCCACCTCTCCAACCATAACCTCCCCAAGCCATTTTCTCACCTAAGTAGTCTAGTAGGCTATAGGATGTTATAAAATTTGTGCATATGCTCTAAATACCTTTAATCAGCTCATACTCTATCTATTGACTTAGCTAATAGAGCTCAATAATATAGAGCCTCTTTATACCTTAGAAGAATATTCTATACTTTAAAGATGAGCTTTATAAGTACAGTTAATAGCTTCTATTAATAGCCATATTTTAAACCTTTTCCACCTAAACCTACCGGATCTTATGCAAAAAATAAAAAGGCAAGAATACTACATTATCTAGGGATATCATGTCTATACTTAGTTTAAAATATGCATCGGCTGTATCTTTATTAATAGTATTAGTGAGTTTACATATAATAGTGCTAGCTAATCATAGAATGTATGGTGGTTTTGTTAGTGACGATTACTACCCAACAGGGTTTGATGAAATATACTTTACCGATGATGCTATGAACACTATTGCCAGTAGACTAGATACCTATGGTTGTTATGATACCTTAGTTGGTCCAGCTTGGAAGGATTACTTTGTGGAGGAATCTGATGGTGGAAATAATGTTATATCTGACTATGACCTAGTATTCTATGGTGGTCATGGAGCTTCATGTATTATAGACACATACGATTTTAATAATGGTAATAAACCAAGTTCTATAGAACTCAATTTCCTCGAACCAAGGAGGAGGCTTAAATGGATATTATTATTAAGCTGTAGTTCAACAAATTGTGGTATAGATGTTTTTAGAGACTTGTTTAATGCTACTCAGCAAGATCAATTGACAAGTACTACAGTATTACATGGTATAATAGGCTTTAAATCAGCTTTCTATGATAACCATGAAGTATGTGATTTATTTGGATGCAGTTATCCATGGAATATGGATGACGATTTTGCCCTACCTTTCTCAACAAAGTTATTACAATCAAGGAACATTATTACTTCATGGAGAATGGCTGCTCAAAATGCACTATACAATCTAAAACAATACGATAATAGTATACAGTATTTCAAAATAAAATATGGGTATTCTTATGTAGAAGTAGAGGTAGCTATATATCTGGATAGACATGCTCCTCCAATATATGAACTGATTGTTTTTGATTATTCTAAAGAGAAAATACCATTATTATGTAGTGATAGATTTTATCCAACACCGGGGAGTATAGCGGATATAGCTAGGTACATAAAAGAACAATTTGGAGCCTATAAAGTAGTAGTTCTTTCATATACTGGTGAATTAAAAATTAGTGAGGAGGTTATACAATGAAGTCTCTCTATATGTCCCATATATTATCTCTAATACTTATAGCCTATTTATTAATAGGCATGTTTACTTTAACATGTACTGTCTCTATAAGCCATGATAGTGCTACAATATATGTTGTTAAAAGATTAGTTAAAGAAGATGTATTCAGTATTATTGAGAATACTGCATACTATCTTAATAAGGAGTTTGGATATAACATTAATGTCAATAAGTTTAGTGTAGAAGAGCTGACAGCACAAGTTTTTGATATTGATAGGATGAAGTTAGAAAAACAGTGTGTTGGATATAAACTATCATATACTGAAACTTATAAGTATGATGAAGTATCTTCTATAGAGAGAACATATTTATTCTATATAGACATAGATACATTAAAGTTTACAGTGATAGAGAGTGGGAGGTCTATAGGATTAAATAGTAGTTTAAGTAATGAAGAGGCCAGATCTATAGCCGATCGTGTTTTAGACGAACTATCAGTTTTAGAGGGCATTCCATTAGATAGTGTTGAGTTAAGGTTTGTAAATGTTGTAGAGGCGTCTAAAGAGTATGTTAATGGTTCATGGACTACTCTATCTAAATCTGTATTATATAGACTCTATATTAATGGTATGCTTATTAATACCTACTATGTAACAGTATCTAGCGATGGTGTTGTAGTAGATTTAGCTATACCCTTTATTAGGGTTGTGGATGTAAAGAAAATACATTATACTATAGAATCTAGTGAACCTGAAGCTATACTAGCTAGTGCTATAGAGAGTACACCACCTGGTGTATCCCGCAATATTGTAGTAAGTGCTCTAGATGATGAGAGTAAGAGAATATACTATAATGGTACACTATATACTAGAGTATATAGCTCTACAAATGATCAATTAGTGCTTATTCCTACACACATATACTATATTATAAACAACCGTGTATGGAAGGTAAATGTATTAGTTAACAATGAAGGAGAATATATCATAGGTACGGTAAGTAGTTCAATAGCTATAGGGTTAAACAATAAAGGTACTAGCTTTGGTTTAGAAATAAGCTCTGAAAAAATAACTAGCTACTTAAATAGAGGGGAAAACTATAATCTACAATTCTATACAATAGTAGCATTTGCAATAGCTCTAATTCTATTAGTGGTCTTTATAGTATACAGGTATACAAGATCGAGATCCGGATAACTAAAACATATTTTAGTTTTATCAATACCTAATACCTAGACACGATCGATACTGGTCTTCTATATTTTATAGACATTTTCCTTAAGTCTCTTAACCACTCTATATCTAGTCTATTCTCTCTAGAAGCCTTTATCAGTAATGCTATAACGTGTTTACACACATACTTTGATGTATAGTGGTCTCCACATGTACAACGATATCCATCACTAGACACTACTACATAGTGTACTAAACCACTATCACCAACGACAAATCCCTCAACAACCCCTTCTCTAACACGGTATTTGATAACACCGTTATTCTTGACAATCTCTAGTCCATGGTATATGCGGGAGGGTGTTGTAAAACCATTCTCTAGTAGTAGACAAACTATGTCACTCAAACTATTCAACACCGTGTATTAGAAGAGGGTATTAAAGGAGGTGGGGGGTGGGTGAATGTATTAGACAATAGTTATAGATATCCTCTTATCTTGGAAACTTGTATGTGAAAGCTTCTTCCATATAACACGGAATACAAGGTTGTAGCTACCCTTAGGCATATCTATAGGTATGTCTATAATAGTTTCTTCACCAGGCTCTAGCCTAGGTATATTCTTCTGGACAACAGTTGTACCTAGATTCAGTATTGATACAAGTGCCTTATCCGGTTTAGAATCACCACTATTAACTATAACAGCCTTTACCCTATCACCACTACTAATCCTCTCTGGTACAATAACATCCTTAATCACTAGTTTCGGCTGTTTAATAAGTGATTGTGTTAGAAGCATTGTTGACAGAACAAGTTCTTTAGGATAGTATAGCGTCTTAGACTCAAGATGATGTACTTCAACACTATTCTCACTACGTATACCAGCTACCCTAGATGTAACCTCATCACCACCTACAACACCCTCTATAGAAGATACATGTTCTCCATTAAACAATATAGATACACGTGCTTGTGTACTTGGTGAAAAAAGTATAGCCCTAAACTCTCCATCAACATCTAACTCAGTAGGATGCTTTAGTATAAAACTAGACTTCTCACCAGGTTCTAGACTAAAAGCACCACTAAGCATACTAACACATGTCTTAGCATCATCTGTTGAATAAGCTACCAATAAACCTATATGGCTTATACGTATCTCTTCACTACCCTCATACTTTACTAAAAGACCACAACGTACTCTCTTACGCTTCTCCCTAGAAGCTAGTATGGGTGTTACATCATAAACTAGTTTAGTATACAAACCAGTCTTTAAACTAGCTATAGAGTTTGGCTTAAACTCACGTGTTATAGGTACACCATTAAGCTTCAACCTCCATATAAGGCGTTCACGTGGTACATGCAACCCTAGTTCTAGTATAGACTTTACAAGTTCTACACCCTCTGGTAGATAGAAGTCTATTGGAACATATGTTTTAGAAGACTCTAAACCACCAAGTCTTATACCTGGTATACGGGATATATAGATCATGTCTCCATTAATAACATCGTATAGATACTGTTTAAGCTCACCTACAACCATAGCCTAGCACCCTATCTATCCATAAATAAATCTAGTTTACAACCATAAAAATATAGTTGAAACTACTTAATAAAATAAGTTCTTAACTTAGAAAGCCTTTTAAGAGCTAGTAGTCTCTCACGACCACCAATACGTGCTTCTCTAACAATATCCTCTAGTGTAACTATAACTTCTTCAGCATCCCTCCTCCTAACAGGATAGGGTATACCATCCTTACCGCCAATAGCGTAAGCGTATATGAATGGATCATACGGTGTATTAACTGGGTCACGTGTACTTGGAGGCTCGTTATAGACAAGGTCGCTTATAAGTGTTAGTGCACGTAGTGTCTTAGCACTAACACCACGTACAAGTAGTAGTTCATCAAGATCTCTTGGATATACTTCATATAGTTTCTTAAGCTTACTAAGTAGTTCTTTAGGTAATGGTAGTGGTTTGTAGACAACTAGTCTCTTTTCTAAGGAACTCCTATACTCTACTAAACCAGTACTTGTACTAGTTATATAGTCTACTATAGGCTTCTGCTTCTTAACAACATTATATATTCTAGCATAATCACTTACAACACTCTCTGGCTTACTACAGACAATATCTAGTATAGTTTTTCTAACACCACTTGACTCACTAGCTACAAGGTTTAAAACAAGGTCATGTTTGTATCCAGAAATAGCTTCATGTGGGTCACTATAGAAGCTAGTACCTCTTCTCCAATGATACCTACGTGCAAGCTTCTTTTCAATATTCATACCCTGCTGTACTATAGTCCAGAATCCACTCTCTGATACAAGTAGTGTATGATGGTATAGTGTATAGTTGTCTTGGAGCATACTGGAGTCTATCTTAGCTATGAGTCTAGATGCTTTCTCAAGTTCTCTACAAGTACGTGTATCTAAACCAAGTATTTCAGAAGCAACTGGTATCTCTAAAGGTACACGTCTAGCACGAACACCCTTACCGCCTAGAACGAGTACTCCAAGCTCTGGACTACTCCATGTAACCTCCTTTAATATACCAGTAGTAACTGTTGTAGAACCACTACTATCCCAATCCATACCAATAACGTTATTGAATGCTTGAAACCATAGTGGGTTAGAGAATCTCTCAACAACCTTTTCTGAACCATACTCTAAAACCATAACCTCAAGTATAGCCTTAGCTAGTCTCTTCATAATAACAGCTAGCCATGGAGGAACCCTACCACTATGTAGTGGTAGTTCAGCTATACCCTCTAGATCCATACCACATGATCCTCTAACTACTTCTATCTATATAA
Source organism: uncultured Desulfurococcaceae archaeon (assembly GCA_964480805.1). Lineage (GTDB taxonomy): Archaea > Thermoproteota > Thermoprotei_A > Sulfolobales > Desulfurococcaceae > CAYZRH01. The sequence goes on along the minus strand of CAYZRH010000065.1, from coordinate 265 downwards.
TGGTTTATATAAAACGTGTACAGCTTATCAAAACACTTTGGATAAAGACTTTGCTAAACTATATATGGCGTACCTTAAGTATATTGTTAGTGGAGTTGAAAAGCTATGAACTTACCTAGTGAATGGATTGAAAGAGCAGAGGTTTTCTTAAATGATGCTAGGAAGCATTTGAGTGAGGGAAACTACTGGCTTACATGTTTTGAAGCACAACAAGCTGTAGAACTCTATCTTAAAGCATTTCTTATTAAACTAACTAGTATCTACC
>CAYZRH010000064.1:0-11181 GCA_964480805.1 uncultured Desulfurococcaceae archaeon | reverse complement strand
TGTGTTATGATTGTGTATCCTGGGTTGGAGTTTAGTACTATATGGTATGTTTTATTGTATATTGTTATGTTTGTTCTAATAGGTATTTCTACACTATTACCCCATAGATCAAGCTTTGTATTATGGATAACTAGTGCTGTCTCATTTAATCTATCAACTGCTATCTCTCCATATGAAGCATATACTGGTTTGTAAGTATATGTACCATTTGGATAAAGTGTTAGTATTAGATAGTGGTACATTCCAGTAACAACAACTGCTCCAGGTACACTACTAGGGTTATAATATAGTGGTGCACCAGCACCACCAGTGATTACATACTCTGTACCACTCTGGTTCATAGCAGCATATCCATGCCAGTGACCCTGCAACACCAGTCTTACATGGTATTCCTGTATAAGCTGTAGAATTGTCTGAAAAACTTGGCTACCCCTCTCCCATAGATTATGCCCTACATCTGGGTATAGTGGACGATGTATAACAAGTACTAGCTCACGATCAGTGTTTTTAAGCATATTTTCAGTAGCCCATTGAAGCATAACAAGGTTTTCCTCCTCACTATTTGTAAAAACTATTCTCCAACCAGGTATGTCGTCAACCTTATAGTATTCTGGAGCAACCCTTTCCTCCCAGTAACTCAGCTCATCAGCATGGAGATCATGGTTTCCAAGGCAAACCCATACATTCTCTAAACCAGCCATAGTCTCTACAAACTCATCGATCTGTTGTCGAGTACCTGCACCAGTATGGTCTCCAGTGCCTATGACAGCAAATGGGTTTATAGTCTTTGTTTCATCAACTATTCTATAGAACACTTGTGGATACTCTATAGCATATATATTGTCTGGACGATTATCCCCGAAAACAACTAGTGGATACCATGGTAGGTTGTCTGGTATGGTCTTACTAGATTCTTCATATAGACTAGTATAGCTTATTTCAACATACATACTAGCTAGGAATATGAAGGCTATCATGGATAGAACAGCTACTTTACTAGTTATTATAAAACACCTCCATAACATATTTTACTAAATATGTTGTTGTCTATGTAGATTAATATCTATATCCCCCTACTATAAACCCACGGCTTCTCTATAGCATCGCTAGTGCCTTCTCTTATACAATACGGCTATGGTAGTAACTACTATAGACACTGCTATCACAGCAACAATATAGGCCGATATATCGCTATGGTATCCCCCACTAGTTTCTTGTATAGTTGACTGTGTTAGTGGAGTTTCTATAGTATTTGCTGGTGTTGTAGCTGTCTTTATTGATACTATAGTGTATGGGTGTTCTTTTGTTAATACAGTGTATTCTCCATTACTTGTCTTTGTATACACATACCATCTACTAGAGTTTATGTAGAAGTATAGTTTATCACCATTAATCCTATATGATACAACTGTTTTACCATTAGGGTTTGCTAGTAAGACTATATTATATATCTGATCAGCTATCTTAGTCTTTATTCTAACAGGTATTTCTATATGGTTTAACCATAGATCTGTTTTAGTATTTGTTATAATCCATGAAGAACTGTTTATCTTCTTAACAACTATCTCTCCACCATGTATGTATACTGGTGTATAACTATATGTTCCATTAGGGTATAGGATTAGGTATAGATAGTGGTATTTATGAGCTACTATAGCACCAGGTATTTTAGCTGGATCATGGTAGAGTGGTGCTCCAGCACCACCAGTTATAATGTATTCAACACCATCCTTCTCCATAGCAGCATATCCATGCCAGTGTCCTTGAAGTACTAGTTTAACATTATAGTCTCTAATATACTTCTCAACAACACCTCTAACCTCACTCCATATATTATGCCCTACATTTGGGTATAGTGGACGGTGTATAACAAGTATATATGATCTATTGTTGTGTGTAAATAGCCTCTCCAACTCTCTATCCATTCTAGACCTCTCTACATCACTATTAGCAAAAACTATACTCCATCCAGCTATGCTGTCTATACGATAGAATTCTGGAGCAACTTGGCTAACCCAATAGCTTAGTTCATTAGACTTTAGATCGTGGTTTCCAAGGCAAACCCATACATTACTCAATCCACGCATTGTTCTAACAAACTCGCTTATTTGCGAACGTGTACCCTTACCAGTATGATCTCCTGTGCCAATAACTGCTAATGGGTTTATAACACGTATCTCATTTACTAAACTATAGTATGTATTTGTGTACTTAATAGAGCTTGTATCACTTGGCCGGTTATCTCCAAAAACAATAACTGGATACCATGGTAGGTTAGTGGGGATATCTTCTCTAGATGATTCAAGTATGCTGTTAGCTGGTATTCTATAGTCTATAGCTAGTATAGAGTTTAGGTTTAAGAGCACTATTATAAAGAATATAAAAGCCTCTCTCTTCACAAGCAACACCCTATCTCTAGAGCTACTAGATACTATCTACTATAAGTACCAATTATATATCCATAAGCTATTACATGACCGGATGCTTGGCTAATAACTTGGTCAAGAGATGCTTTTGTATCTAAGTCTAGCTCCTTATCCAGTGCTAAAACAAGTACTACATATCTATGGACCCCATGTCCTGGAGAAGGGCATGGACCTCCATAGCCTACTTTACCAAAGTCGTTAACTCCTTGTAACCCATACTCTGTTTCACCAGTCTTCTCCAACCCTTCTGGTATCTCTATAGTGCTGGCTGGTATGTTGTATAGTATCCAGTGATAGAATACATGATATGGTGCATCTGGGTCATACATTATAAGTAGTAGTGACTTAGTGTTTGGAGGAGTATTACCGATCGTTATAGGTATTGAAACATCTTCTCCAACACATGTATACTTACCTGGTATACGTGAGCCATTAGTGAATGCTTTACTCTCTACTCTTAAACTCATAGGCTGTTGCTAAACTGTCAATACTTTAAATAGTTTCTAATTATTTTTTAAACACTCTTTAGTGCTATGTGGTATGCTGATGCTGTATGTCTATCTAATCCATAGTGTTTCATTATTTCATTATGCTCTTTTGAGTGTGTTGTACCTCTTGGATTCACATACTTTACATGTAATCCATAGATAGGGGCTTTCATCATTATTCTTTCTATTATACTGTTTCTAAATGTCATAACTTTCCAGTTATAGTTCTTATGAAGTCTTCTTCCATTCTTTATCCATACTAATTTTAGTTTTCCTATAACTTCTGGGTTTTCAAGGATTATTGTTGAGACTCCATGATTATAGGCATATTTCAACATCTCATGGATCTTCATACCAATAATACTCCATGCTTTTCTTCTAGGATACCCTTTAGCAGTTACTTCTCTAAACCAGAAAGTCTTAATATCTCTAAGTCTCCCCTCACTATCAATTATAGCTAGGTTAATCCTATCAGAATTAACATCAACACCACCGATAAGACTACCTCTAGGCTTACTATATCTCTTAACATTGCTTAAGTAAAAACTATAAGATACAGCTATGTGTATTTCACCAGTAACATAAAGTCTATTATTTCTAATACCATAGTCTCTAATGATAAGCCTTGGCATATATTTCTCTTTAAATTCAACTACTTTCTTAAGAAGCTCCACATAACCTCTATTTGGTCTTGTCTTCAACAATATTCTATCCTTTGTACCATTATAGTCATAGGTTGTTATTAATACTGAGGTATCCCCATAAACTCTTATAACATTACCATTAATTTCTCTCTCATAGTGTTGGAAGAGTAGCCAATCAGACAACTCAATATCATAGTAGTCAATATCTAGCTTTTTAGATGATTCCCACATACTATAAACTAAGTATACAGCACCATAGGAATACCTCTTATTAGGTATTAGTTCATAAGCATAGTTTTTAAACAATTTTATCCAAGCAATTTTTGAAGAAACAAGAACATCCCTTAGTTCTTTAGATTTATTAAGTACTTTATGACAAGCTATTTTAAACAACCAAGCAGTAGATAGTATCTTTTTAGCTTTTTCTCCACAAGCATTGAATGACAGCTTTAATGTATACATTACTTGTTTAGCCAAGGCTGTAGCCTCAGAAAAACTTATAACTATAGAAGCTTATAAGCTTGATTAGTTACCGTAGATTCCCAAGAACCGTAGGGTGATGAGTCCCTAGGTAACTAGGGATGAACTACTAAGGTGAGGGGGTCTACGGGAAGCGTGATGATCCGTCTACTGCAATTAAAAGTATCTAGAAATAATTAGAAGTAACGGTAGACGGGGAACGCTTATCCCTAATAAGATCCAGTAGCTTCTTCTCTATAGGTGGGTAGCCTTTTCTCTCTTCAACAGGCTTCTCATATAAGGATAACTGGTATACTGCAACTATAAACACTATAACAACTACAACCAGTGTAATAGACAATAGTAGCTTCCTAGATAGAGACATCTATAACCCACCTCCTAGAGAGTAGTTGTTTCTAGAAGGAAATAATTATTTCTTATAAACTCTATAAACATAGATCACTATAGTAGCTATAGCCAAACCTATAATGTTAGAGAATAGATCGTTTATACATGGATACCTATAAGGTACTAGTAACTGTACTGTCTCAGTCAACGGTGTTACTATAGTATATGCTAAAGCTAGTCTATAGCTTACATCTAGTGCCCTATACCATAGAATACCTGCTATAACATATAATACTATATGACCCAGTGAGACATTATAGAGTATTAATGGTATAGGTTGTTCAACATCTTCTTGGGGCAGCGGTACTACTGATACTACAATTATGAATACTGTATAAACCAATGCTATCCATAGATGCTTGTTAAACAATTTAATCACCAATAATAGTTATCCTTATAGATATAGAGTAGGTATGTAGTATATACGGGTATAGGTTTAACCTTGACTGTTAAACACTACGTATGTAAAGCAGTTGAGGTATCAGCTATTACTATTGCATCTACATTTCTAACATACACAGCTGCAGATATACCGTATAATACTAGACCACTAATACTTCTAGCAACAATAATGTTTATTGGCTACATGCAGTTTATGTCAACAAAGCTTTGGACACGTATAGCTTATCCACTAAGCCTTATGAGCCTTGGACTACTCATATCTAGAATGGTCTATGGTACAATACCTAATAGATACTATATCTATGTAGTGCTAGCCTATATTGTGACAGCATTCCTACTATACCATGCACTCTACCGTATCATAACAGTATTCCTTGGTGAAAGAAAGGGTTTATTCCATATAGTACTAGAGGATATAGAGCTTGACATGATCATATACTTAGTAGCTATAACAATCCTTACAATATGGGTTTACCACCTAGGTGCTATACAGTGGTGGGCTGGATCACTAGTTATAGTTAGTACATGGAGTCTATGGTTCTTTGTATCAAGGTATATGAATAAACGTGTATTTAGTATATTGTTAGAGGGAAGGGTTTCACCATGGGGTTTTACACATCCTATAGAGCCTGAAGCTGAGAAGACATTATTATCTATAGCTAGTCTTATAGTACTTGTAAGCCTTATGATACCACTACTATTTGCTTATACGCATCCACTACTTGTACAACGTGGTTTTGTACCACTAGCACTTCTAGGTGTATTCCAGGCAATAACTTGTCTACTCTATCTTGTAGCCTATGTATTGATTATGCATGGAGCATTTGTTGAAGAAATAGCTAGGACTGATAAGAGACAAGTTGATATAGAGGGGTATAAGGTCTTTGGAGGGTGGAGGGATATATCATGGTTTCTCAATCGTTCAGCAGGCTATTATTATAGACTAAAATACTTGTCAGCACTATACATGCTCTTCCAAGGACTAGAAATTCTCAGTAAAAGAACTGGTGATAAAGAGATATACTATGGAGACCTATACAACGTACTAAGGAATGGCTATAAATACATACTCATTAATAAGCTATTAAGATATGTTGATAAACAATCTCTAGAGAAGACACTAGATGCATTTAAGCCAGAGAACATATGGGTTATAGAAGCAGACACAAGTGTTCTTGAAAAAGAGCCTGAAGAAACAAGGGAGTTCTATAAATGGATATTCTCAAGCACTATAAACCTCTATGCAAAACTAGTTGACGTACCACATGAGGCATCTAGTGAATGGAGAAAGGCTATAGAACTAACTGTTAACAGACTAGACCACTTTATAAAAACTAGAATACGTGATATTGGTGAGAGAGCTTCTTTAGAGAAGATACGTGTAAAGCTATTAGACCTGCTTAATAAAGATCATGTTGAACAGAGTGATCTAGAAACTATTCTAAGGAGGTATAGTCCAACAATTAATATGATTAGGAACTATCTAGTCCATGGACAGCTTGTAAAGAATGCTATAGTCTATCGTGGTAGTAGAGACGAGTTTGATCGTATAATGTCTCAGCCCTATATACTATACTCACTATATACATTGATAATAGCCTATACTATATCTAGACATCCAGAGTTGTTGAGGAGAAGATAGGCTTTATTATAAGATATCCTCTTTTATGATAGTTAATAGTACTTCTAAAGCTTTAGATAGAAATCTTCTCCTCAATCTAGTATTGGTCTTGTAGCTCTTCATAGAACTTATATCTGGTGTATAGGCATAAATGTATACATACATATAGTCTCCATATTGTTTCTCAATCCATTTTATATAATTGCTTAACTCATCAATATTTCTAAGTACTCCACTAACCTTGATTAAAACACCTGGTTTAGACACACCATGATAGACTATTTTTGATGTAATAAACCTTATAGTGTATTTATCTATAACAAACTCTCTTTCATCAATATATTCTATCTTATCAATTATCTTCTTAACAATAAGCTTATATTCACTAAACTCTATTCTCTCACCAACAATACTGGTAATATAGTTGTATAAATCCTCTTCTCTCTTAAATAATGTAAATGGGAGAAGCCTACGATCAATGAATGCTCTAGCGTAATAGTATGTCCTATTATCTGGAGAAACCTTATCTAATATACTTGAAGCTATCCTATATAGTACATGGTCTGTTAATATCCATGGTTTTTTAAGAATTATATCAACATACTTGTTAATAAATAGCTCTTTTAAACTATATTCATCAACTAATCTTAACCCTGAACTCTCTAGTTCTAAAGCACCTTTAATCATTCTACGTGTTATTTCTGCTAAAACAACATTCTTATGGTGATAGTAGATTAGCTTGTACATTTTAATTCTAGAATCAAGCATATCTTCTAGAGCAGGTAGTGCTTTTATGTCATAGTATATAGTGTAGTCTTCATTACTCTCTGTTACATACATATTCTCTATAATTCTATCAACATCTATAAGTCCATAAACTATACCAGTATATAGAGCATCTCTACGTAGGTAATCAAGTCTATCTGCGTCAAAAAACCCAGATACAATCTTATGGAGTAAGCTATAGCCTTTATTAGTTAATAGTGGATAGTAATATGGATTCTTGTTAAGGACGCTTTCTCTTAAACTCTCTTTAACTAATATAGATGCTATATGCTCACTTGTTAAACCAGTATAACTGTCTCTATTAATAGGTATCTTTAACTCCTTAAGAATATTCCTAAACTCTCTCCAAGACAGTATTATGTCTATAGTATGTTTTTCATGAAGTCCTCTACTACCAAAAGCTTCTTCAATAACATGACTATATGGGTAATGCCCTATATCATGGAGTAGGCCTGCAAGACGTATACTTTGAATAAGATAAGCTTTTAACAAGTCTATATGGCTATGGAAACCAAGTTCTTTAAAATACCCTCTTTCATATAAACCCATGATCTTCTGGTAGGCTGTTGGTGTAAATAACTCGTTTAACTCATTAGGACTCATACCACTAAGTATGTTGTCAAGCATACGTGTAGCTAAGTGCATAACACCTATTGAATGTTCAAATCTACTATGTTTAGCACCTGGATATACTAAGTGTGCTGAACCAAGCTGTCTAATTTCGTGTAAGCGATTATAAACTGGTGTTTGGATAATACTATACTCTATCTCATTAACTGGTATAACACCGTACAGGCTATCGTTAATTACAGCTCTGACTCTAGCTAAACCAACTACTTCAACCATCTACTATACACCAGTATAGCTATACTATAGCATTTTTAGGTAAAAGATATATCTAGATAACAACAATAGTTTTTATGGAGGAGAGGATTTGACTACAGTCATAGATAGAGTATTTATAGAAAACTTTAAGGTATTTAAGAGTTTTGATAGAAAACTTGAGAAGCTAGCTATTATTGTTGGTGGGAGACGTAGTGGTAAAACAAGTTTTGTTGAAGCACTAGAGATTCTCTCAAGACTTATGCGTGAAGCAGTTGTTACTGGTAGTATCCATAGACACTGGTGGGGTTTAGAAAACCTTGCTTATAGGAGGAGGGGTGATATAAGGATTGGTGTTGGTGTTAGAGATGACTCATACGACATCCACGGTTATTTCCAAGCAACAATAGATACACGTGAGTATAGGTTTGTTGAAGAATACCATGTTAGTGGTGCAGTAGCTGTAGTTCGGGATGGAGTGCTTACTCTAAGACTACCTAGGAGAGGAGAGTATAAAGCTGATGAGTCTAAGAGACTTGCTGGTATTGAAGAACTTCTTGAAGAAGAGATTAGGCTGGGTGTTACACCATGGCGTAGCCTTATAGAGTTTTCTGATGTTAACCTAAGATACTGGGGTTCTTTAAGAGATACACTTAGTAATGCTCCAGACTTACTAGCTAGAGCTCTACTATCTATTAGACAAGTTGATAGGATACAGAAGCTTAAAGTAAATAGTGAGTATAGAGACTTACTATATACTATAATAAAGGACCTACTTGCTTTAGCAATAATAACAAACTATACACTAGCTAAAACAACATATATTAAGTGGGTAGATTTTAAGACAACCGTAAACCCTGTTAAAGACGTGTTCGGATACCTAAGATACGATGGATCAAACCTTCCAGGATACATACATAGGCTATTGATGAGCGGTTCACGTCTAGACTATACAAACCGTATGGCTGAACTATATTGTGGACTAGGATCTAGAATAGAGCTTATAGAACTACCTAATAAGGTAACCTATCTTAAAGCATACTGTGGCGGTATGGAGCTATTACCTCCAAACCTACCGCTAGGCTTTGTAAAGTCAGTTGTTTTAGGTGCAACATTAGATACACCAACACCACTAGTTGTTATAGATGATTTTGATGAGTATCTTGACGAGGATCTTGCTCGTAAGTTTATAGAGCTAGCTATGACTGCTGATAAACAAGTTATACTTACAACACGTAGGACGATATACGCTTCTGGACTACCACTTGAAAATGTTGTGTTACTAGAGTAGACCTTATACTTGGGTGTCTAGTATATTGTATTTTAAGCAAAAACTATATTATGTGATTAGGGCACTAACCTTAATAGCCATAGCCTTAAGTCTTTACCCGCTACAACCAATATCTATAGCCAGTTTTTCTAGAGATATAGGTGTTAATACTAGGTTAAATAGTACATCAACATACTATATAGATGCACCATATGTTGAAGAGATCAGGTTTATAGAGGATAATGGAGAATATAAGTTATTCATAGTCTCACCAAATATCTTACACATACTAGATAATAATGGAGTAATTAGTCAAATAGAGATCCCATGTAAACCATCCTATATAAATAGATATACCACATTATCTGTTTTAGATAACTATATAGTTCTCATATCACTATCTGATAGAACAGTATATGCTACTACAATAGATAGAGCTGACTACACACTATACTACCAGGGTGAAGTAAGTATATCAAATAGATTAGTTATTGAAGTTCTAGGTCTTGTCTATAGTGAACCCCATATCCTAGTTTATGTTAGAGTACTTAATCCTGCAACACTTGATAATGAAGTTGCTCAACTAGATCTTGATTTAGAGGCTAAAGTATTCAACTTAGTAAGTATAGACAATCTAGCTGATCATATATGGTACGTATATAATGTATATTCGGGAGATGCAAATGAAAAGCTGGGATTTGAGGACGTAGTTCTTGATGATGTATTCAATATTACAATTAATACTGTTAATAACACTTTTAGTCTAGAGTATAGTGGATGGAGGATCCCATTTAATAATACAAGTTATATAGGTCATATAGTGTATAATGAAGAGTTTATAATAATAGGTTTTAATAGTTCTAGTTCAACAGTTAATGTATGGTCTATAGGTTTTAATGGAGAAGTCTCTGGACATACAAGTATCTGTGTATGGTATCCTAGTAATATATTGTACTATATAGTTGGAGAGAGGCTAGTGTTAATTATAGGTAGTGAAGCCAGTTGCTATGTTATCTACTACATAGATCTATCTACACTAGGTATTATCAATATGATCACTGTTAACAACATTATAGCTACTAAACTATACCCTATAGTAGATATTGATGGTGATTTATTAAATGAACTACTCTATATTAACAAGTCTAGAATAGATCTATTGTACACAAGTAACCAGTCATGGGAAATAATAAAGTGGATGCCTGATGCTAACATAGACACTTGTTTTAATGGATTTATTGAAGTAGGTGATACAATCTATATAGCTTATAGTGATAGGCCTTTAAAACAGTATCCAGGTACGTATAGGAGGATATATGTTGAACTAGTTGATAAACACCACTCTCTTGATAAAACCCCTCCTATTATAAAGATATCGTTGATACCAGAGAATAAGACTGTTGTTGAAGGCTACTTCAACGTATTAGTAGAAGTTTGTGAGAACGAGACACTTATTTATAGCATAGAGGCTATGCTAACTAACTCTAGTGGTGGTATAGTTAAATATGTTTATACAAAGCCTTGGTATAGGAGACAGTGTAATTTAACTCTAGATATACCAGTAGATTATCTAGATACAGATGTGTATAAAGTCTTTGTAAAATCGTATAATACTGATGGAGCATATAGTACTAAGACTATGTGGTTTGTATACAAGAATACTAGTAATACTACTGAACCAGTACTCTCAATAATATCTCCGAGAAACTATACATGGATTTCTAGCGATAGCTTTATACTAGAATACTATCTTATCTATGGAGATAATGAGACTCTACCACCAGATTTTATCAAGACATATATCTATATAAATGATACACTATACACTACTTTAACTAATAGAGTTGGTTATGTA
>CAYZRH010000063.1:7776-12771 GCA_964480805.1 uncultured Desulfurococcaceae archaeon | reverse complement strand
CCTATAGTATTCTATAAATTAGTTATTAAGCATAAGAAGACTAAATAATAGATGATACTATGTATCTAAATACTACTGGCTATAGGTATCTAGAGCTTAACCAGCTAAACTCCTTTAGAGAGAATTCTATGAGTCCTTAAGGAACTTTAATTCATCTGAATTATATCTCTCAGCTAGATCCATCCATTTCCAGAAATCAAGCAATACTGTTGAAAGACCACGTTCTCTCACTAGTCTTTCAATTCTCATCTTAATCTCTCTATCTACTCTCCTACCCATTTCAAAATAGTTAAACAAATCCTCTAAAGTTATACCATACTCTAGATACTTCTCTCTGAGCCTTTGATAAAAACATCTATCTTCATCTACTCCTATACCCGATACCAAACACTAGCCCCTCTCCTAGAAACCTACTATAAACTAGGGTCTATTATGTATGTGTCCCAAAATCCCCCACTACGACAATATATTACCAAAACCATTGAACCAAGAACAAATAGTCCAGTAAAACATACTTTAGTAAACCATAGATAGTTCAACAAGAGTATCTAAACATAAACAATTATAAACTATCACTTCCATATCCCCCATAGTTTATACTAACCATTCTCTACTTGCCAGTTATTTCCCAGATTCTCTATAAGAAGAATTCACTATGACTCTCCTAAACTCTATTTTAGATAATTAGAAGAGTTATTGAAGAACTGTAGTGACATGTTTCTATGTTAGTGTTCACTTATTGTTCATGATATGTAATCTAGGTTTCCCATAATAGGCTTTTATGGGATTTTTAATGACATTTAACAGATGGTTTGTATATAGAAACGATCTATTGACAGGGGGAGAGGTTGTGTATAGTATTTAATATATTGTTCTAAAACTTAATAATTTATGTAAATCTATATTGTTTTAGTAGTTATCTTTCTGAGTATTTTGTAAGATAAAATAAAGAATATATGGCTGTCTTTATAGATACTGTATTAGTGATATAGATTGGCTATATTGTTTAAGTTTTAAGGATGATCTTAGGTGTTGAGTATTGAGGAAATGTATAGTCTATTTACCTTTGATATTATTTATTATAGTTTCATCTTATGCTTTAGTGGATAATATTGACAGAGCTATCGTTATAGCAGATGACAGATTATCCTATGATGTTATGGGTGTAGAGGATGATGACGAATATGTACTTTGGTATGATAGTTTTGAGAATTATAGTATAGGTGATTTTCCAGATGAAGGTGGATGGAGGTTATTTGAGTATGGAAAAGGAGGCAGTCAACAGGTAGTAGAGGGGGTGATAGAAGGAGATGGATATTATAGTAGGAAATCTCTACAACTAGGATCTAGTTTATCAAAGAGTGTAGTTGTTGAATCACCAGAAGTGGTAGTTCCAAGTACTACATACACTGTATCAGTTGAGATAACTGTAAAAGTATTGAAGTCAATAGATAGTGTTCAGCCAATAAGTATAGAGATAATAGATCAGGATAACGACACTCTCTCATTGATAACAATAATGCAGGATACAAGAGAAGTTAGGGTAGATGGAGATATGATAGGTAAATGGAGAGTAAGTAAATGGATACCAATAAGAGAAACTATGATACCAGAAAAAGAAACTATAGAAACATGGATATATGGTCATATAGCAGATACAATAACAAAACCTATACACCTACCAGTAAAGATAAGGATAAAGATACTGCTACCACAAACAGAGACAATTATAAGAATAGACCAGGTAAAAATAACAGCAACAAACCCACTACATATAGGATTTAAAAAGATAGAAATACCAGACCTAGGTGATGCTATCAACGAGGTTGCTTGGAGCCCAGATGGTAGGTACATAGCAGTAGGGACAAGAAGCGGGCATAAGGTCATTATTTTTGATAGAAATGGTAGTAAGATAGCTGAAACAAAAAGTATAAGTGATATTAAAAGTCTTTCTTGGAGCCCGGATGGAAAATACATAGCAGTAGGTTCTTTCAGTTACGTATACCTCTTTGATCGAAATGGAAGAGAAATATGGGAGAAAAATACATGGACGAGAAAAGGGAGAAATCTAACTGGATGTGGTAATGTAAATAATCTTGTATGGAGTCCAGATGGAAAATATATAGCATTAGGTTTAGAATTTAGTTCAATAATCTTATTTGATCGAGCTGGAACTAGATTATGGGAGAGAGGTAAGCCATACAAGTACTGTCCAGGCAGTTTGTCCTGGAGCCCAGATGGTAAATTTATAACAGCAGGTACAACTGACGGTAAACTATTTGTCTATAATATAGAAGGAGATAAGGTATTATCACTAAATCTAAGTGGTTATGTGTGGAGTGTTTCATGGAGAAGAGATGGGAGGTATATAGCAGTAGGTACAAGTTTTCCTAGTAACATATTTGTAATTGAACAGAATGGCACTATAGTCTGGCAGACAAGTGTTCCTGGTCCATGTATTTACAAAGTTTCATGGAATTACAATGGAGAATATGTAGCAGTAGGTACAAACGATAGATTCTGTGTCTTTAAATATGATGGAGTAGAACTATGGAGTTCCTCTATAGGTAATAAAATGGTTGATTTTGAATGGTGTCTAAAAGGAGACTATATAGCAGTTAAAACTAGTGTATATACCCCTCTTCAAAGAAGCCCAGCTATGATCACAATATATAATATTAATGGTTCTTTACTATGGGATACAGGATGGTTAGTTCAAGATTACCCTCAAAGTTTTTCATGGAATCCTTCTAAACCCGTTCTTGCTATAGGAACAAACCATTATCTTTACACCTTTAATCGTAATGGCGATCTACTATGGAAATCAAGTGAGCTAGGGTCTGCTATTAATAAAGTTATATGGGATAATAGTGAGAAATATCTAATAGTATCCTCTAATGGTATGATCTATTTATTTGACTTAAAGGGTAATAAACTATGGAATACTGATCCCTCCTTCATACTTCAACCTATTTCAAGTTTTCATAACGACCAGTATATAGTAGTTATAAACAATACTGGTAGATTAGTGGTTTTTCTTAATAGAAGTGGAGTGGAGGTATGGAGTACAGGTAAACTTGGTAGTAAATTTGGTACTTATGTGAAAGATGTTCTTTGTAGTCCTGATAATAAACATATAGCGATAGGTTTTAATTATTTTGATGAAAATTATAGTTGGCACTTTAATTTAACTATATTTGGCCAGAATGGAGCTAGAATATGGAGTTTAAGTGATCTAGGATATCTATATAGTTTCTCATATAGTTTTAATGGTGAATATATAGCATTAGGTTTAGGTCAATATAAAAATGAATGGCATGGTAAACTTATAGTTATGAATAGTAATGGTAGTAAGCAGTGGGAGTTCAACAATATAGGCGAGGGTATTATTGGTATCTACTGGAGTCCCAATGATAAGTATATAGCGGTTAAGACGATGAATGGATATTATGATGAAGTAATAGTTTTTACTAGAGATGGTGATCTATTATGGGCTGAGAACTTTACAGAAGGGATAAGTGTCTCTTGGAGCCCAGATAGTAAACTATTACTAATAGGTCTGTCTGCTTATAATCTTAGTGGAGATAGAGTATGGAGAGCTTGGGGTGACTTCTTTTCACCAGATCCTAAGGGAGAATACATAGCTATGGGTTATAGTAGATGCAATACCATAGATAATAAACTTAAGTGTCATGGTTCTTTCATACTCCTTGATTATAATGGTACTAAATTATATGAGTCAGATATTAATAGCTATGTTACATGTATTTCCTGGAATCCTAGTGGAGAATATATAGTACTTGGTACTTCTAATAAACTCATTATATATGATCGTGGTGGTAGAAAGTTATTAGAACTAAGTAGTCTAGGCGGTCCGGTTAAGAAAATATTTTGGAGTCCTAGTGGAAAGTACTTAGTAGTGTATGCCTCAAGTAAATTATATGTATGTAAAATATTAACTATAAACTGTTTAGCGTATTTTAGTGTTAATAAATATGATGATAGGGTTTTTGTCTTTAATGCATCCTTATCCTATGTTAGTAATAATAGTATTACTAAGTATGGCTGGTGTTTTAGTGATGGCTCTAAATACTTCTGGGTAGGAACACCAGTTGTTTCCCATAAATACTCCTCTTATGGATTACATAGAGTGGCTTTAATAATTGATACAGAATATGGTGTTAGAGATAGCATTAGCTTTATAATCAATGTCTATCAAAGACCAGTGCCCATATTCATCTGCAACACAAGTGTTGTCACACCAGGAGTACCTATTTCCTTTAATGCCTCTAATTCATTTGATGAAGACGGTTTTATTGTTGATTATAAGTGGAGCTTTAGCGATGGATCTAGTGAAGAGGGAGACTTTGTTATACACTCTTTTAGTTCACCAGGATTCTATAACGTCTCTCTAACAGTTATAGATAATGATGGTTTATCAAATATAACTTGGAGGATAATAGAAGTGACAACACAATCAGTAATTATATTAAATTCTAATGTACCTAATACTAGGGTATATATTAATGGTGTATTTACTGGATATACACCAATAATTAGAAAACTAGAACCAGGTAAATACACTATAACTCTAGTAGCTAAAGGATACTATAATAAAACCTTAACACTTGATCTAGAAGCCAATAAAACATATACCTATACTATATACTTAATACCGGTAGCAACCAAAGCACAAAAAATAGAAAGTACAAATACAAAAACAGAACCTAACATTATAGGAGACTTTTTGTCAAAGAATGCCATCTTTATACTACTAATAATTTCATTAGCCATAATTACAACAATATTACTATCTAGAAAAACAGCTAGAGAACAGTAACGAATCTAAACATAGATTTAAAACTATAAAATAACCACACTAGATTTATATAGGATCAAATGAGAGACAATAATAGCCTAGACTATCTAGATTACAGCTATTTAACGATCTCGATGGCTATAAAGTTATTAATAATAAATTATGGTTCTGAGACC
>CAYZRH010000063.1:0-7676 GCA_964480805.1 uncultured Desulfurococcaceae archaeon | reverse complement strand
TTTAACGATCTCGATGGCTATAAAGTTATTAATAATAAATTATGGTTCTGAGACCGTTTCCTCAGCCCTCACACGGTTCTTCATTAGGTTGTTCTAGCCCTCTGTTCCGAAGTCGTTCATCATCTTCCTTGTTTATTATTCCCTTGATTGACTCTTATTAACTATACTCTCTATAGTATCTACTGTGGTGGTTGTCTTGAAGCCTGCTCTACTAGTTGTTGATATGCTTTATGAGTTTGTACATGGTAGGCTTAAGAGTCCTGAAGCAGAGTCTATTATACCTGTTATACGTAGGCTTGTTGATGAAGCCCA
Source organism: uncultured Desulfurococcaceae archaeon (assembly GCA_964480805.1). GTDB lineage: Archaea > Thermoproteota > Thermoprotei_A > Sulfolobales > Desulfurococcaceae > CAYZRH01. The sequence continues at coordinate 7,364 of CAYZRH010000063.1, read as the reverse complement.
TAGGCTTGGTGTTCCGGTTATACATGTTGTTGACCAACACCTACCTGTTGACCATGAGTTCCAGGTATGGGGTGTTCATGCTCTAGCTGGTTCTAGTGAAGCCCGTGTTGTTGATGAGCTAGAGCCTTCTAGAGAGGACTATGTTCTTGGTAAGAGATCGTATAGTGGTTTCCGTGACACCGGTCTTGACACGCTATTGAGGGATCTTGGTGTTGACACTCTTGTTGTCACTGGTATTCATACACACATATGTGTGCTACATACTGTATGGGATGCTTTCTACTATGGATATAGAGTCTATGTTGTTAGAGATGGTGTAGCTGCTTTCAGCCGTGAAGACCATGATTATGCTTTAAAGTATATGGAGAGGGTTTATGGAGCACGTGTAATCGGGCTGGAAGATGCTTTAGAGGTTATCCATGGTAGAGAGGTATGATCAATAGTCTACCATTCCTCCATACAGCCTCTATCTTAACACCATAGATTTTTTCAAGAACCCCCTTATTAACAATAGCTTCACCAACCTTGCCGGCTAGAACAACTCTACCACTATCCATTACAACAACATAGTCTACAGTATTAACTGCAAACAATAGATCATGTGTTGTAAGTACAATAGTCCTACCACTAGAATACCTCCTTATAATTCTAGAAATCTCAGCCTTACCGCCAAGATCGAGATGGCTATCTGGCTCGTCAAGTAATAGATAATCTGGCTCACGTGCTAGAGCCATAGCAAACAATACTCTCCTTAACTCACCAGAACTAAGCTCGTTAAGCCTACGATCAACTAGTTTCTCTAAACCAAGCTCTCCAACAATTCTATCAACAACTTCATAGTCTCTCCTAGACTCTAGAAACCCTCTTGATACAGGGTATCTTGATAATAGTAGTGCTTCATAGACAGTGTATGATAGGAAACTAGGTGTATCTAGGTCGCTTGTATATGAGAGCATTCTAGCTATAAAACTATATGGTCTACGGGATACTTCATATCCATCAATATATACTAGCCCTTGGTAAGGAACTAGTCTAGCTAATGCTTTTAACAAACTAGTCTTACCAGCACCATTAGGTCCAACAATACCTGTTACAACACCCTTTCTAAAGACAATGTCAACACCATTAACAGCTACTACACCACCCTTATACACAACTCTTAAACCCATAGCCTTTATTGTCATAAACCCCTACCTCTAAACCTTCTAACAAGTAGTACTAGGAAGAATGGTGCTCCAAAAGCTGATGTAAGTGCTCCAACAGGAACCTCACCAATAGAGCTTGCAAGGTATACTCTAGAGATATTATCTGTTAAGAGTAGGAGTATTGAACCAACTAGACCAGCAACTGGTATTACAAAACGGTTATCAACAGTTTTAAGCAATAGCCTAGCTATATGTGGTGATACAAGGCCTATAAAACCTATAATACCACAGTAAGCTACAGTTATTGATGCTGAAGCACCAGCTATTGTTATTGCTAAGAACCTATATAGTCTAGGGTTGAAACCTAGTTGTTTAGAATATAGGTCTCCAAGTAATAGTGTGTTTAAAGGCTTGGATAACAGTATGTAGCTAAACCATAGAATAGCTAGTAAGACAATGACAGCTGGAAACCACTTACGTGATACGGTGATCAAGCTTCCTAGAAGCAAGTGTATAGCATAGGGGTTTTTAGTAGATATTATGAATGAGAGAGTTATTGATAAACCAGAAAACATAGCTGATACCCCAATACCCGACAATACATAAGCTATATCACTACCGCCAATAGATTCTGCAATAGCTATTGTTAAGAATAGTGCTGTAAACCCTCCAGCTATAGCTGCTAAAGATATAATCCATGGAATTGTTTTTGGTAGAAACATTACTGTAAGATATACTGTAAATAATGCACCGCCGCCAACACCTAGTATGTAGTGGTCTACAAGAGGGTTTCTTAAACTAGCTTGCATGTATGAACCAGTGAAACCAAGGATCATTCCAGTAGCTACTGCTATAAATATTCTATAAAACCTATACTCATAAACTCTACTGGTTAGACTAGAAGCTCCTTGTGAGAGAAAATAGTTTCCAAGAACAAAGACTAGTATAGCTAGTGTAGTTAAAGTTATTGTGAAAACCCATAGCCTATACTTGGTAGAGACCACTACCTAATCCTCCTAGATACTAGGTATCCAGCTATAACACCTATTAAACACGAAATGATAGCTGTTATAGCCACCTGTAGGAAACCGCTTAAACCACTAGTACTAGCTATCGTCTCGTTATACTGTTCTTTAACAGTACTTGTCTCCACCATAGTCCTAGTCTCTGTATGTGTCTTAACTATAGTAGTTGTCGATGTAGTTACTGATAATGGTAGCTCCATAACCGGTTCTACAGTCTCTATAACTCTATACGCAATAGCTTCTGCAGCATAGCCTACTAAAGGACCTGGTCTACAAAGTAGGTCTGTCTCTGTACTATTTAATAGTATAACTGGTACACCAAGATCGTATACTCCTATTTCAGAGAGTGTCGCATTAGTTAAACCCATACCTGTGGTAACGAGTATGACATCTGGATTCCATGAACTAATAGTCTCTATATTAACTGGTTTCCAGCCAGTAACTGTAGCTACATTAATGAAGCCCAGTCTAGACAATAGATCGTCTATGTATGTTGCCTTACCTGCAACCCATACTCCATTCCATACACCAACTATAACAAGAACTCTCAGCCCATGATATGTTAATAGCTCTCTCTTTATACTACTAATTTTCTCTTCAATAAACGATACTAACTCTACTGCTTCACTTGTTTTATTAAAGATCCTTGATATCAAGTCTATATCACTATATAAGTCCTCTATAGAACTAGCTGAACCCCCATTAACATAGACTACTGTTATATTGTTTTCTTCAAAGAATGATAGTAGGGATAAGTGTGCACCTTTATCAGCTATAACTAGTTCTGGTTCTAAAGCTAGGATCTTCTCTAAATTAATTGTAGACCACCAGTACCCACCAACACTCTCTACTCCATGGCTTCTTAGATAAACTGATATGTTATAGAATGTATCATTATACGAGTTATCGTCTACACCTACAAGGTAGTCTTCTAATCCTAGAGCAAATATGGTTTCTGTAATACTTGGTGCTAATGACACAATTTTAGAAGGAAACTGTCTAATATACACTGTTCTACCCAACATATCTACTATATAGTAGCCTCCATTATCTTGACTATAAATAGCGGTACTGGATAGTAGTGTGAATAGTAGTGCCAGTATTATTATTATTGTAGACGAAATCCTCCTCACCATATGGTTTACCCACCCACATGTAGTTCTAGGTATAGTAGAATAGACGGTTAGATAATAAGTCTTACTCTAAACAACCCATCTTACGGATATGTCTTCCTCCTACTATACTCAATATAGAGCTTTCTTGGTAGAGAACCAATATAGTACATAAGATCTAGTTCTATAGGATGTGGTTTAGCTACAACTATAATGCTATGTGGTGGTTTAGGATAGCCGTACCTGTCTAGATTGGATAGTCTATCAGCTTTTACAAACTCTTCACTAGTACCTAGGCGGGCAAGACCTATACCGAGTACCTTGTCTAGGAAAGGCTCTATAGCATACTCTCTCTCAAGATCGAGTAGTATATGGACTGCTTCAGGTATTGTCATAGCAACTCCTTTATCAAGCTTTAGATCTAGAAGTAGTAGTGTGTGGAGGTTTCTTGATAGGTTATCGTATATTGTATCGATTACACTATATGGTTTAAAGCCTATGGGATATACTAGTGTCACTGTTTTACCAAAACGGTATGCTTGTAAACCAGATGCACTAGCCGCTATCCCATAGACACTAACACCATAGACAGTCTCTATGTGAACCCCCCTCTTATATGCTTCAACACGTATAGCATCATGTGTTGTAGCTATAAATGGGTCTCCAGGTACTAGTAATGCTATATCCTTATCTAAAGCCTCTTCTATAATAGAATCTATAGCCTTACCCTCAAGATCGCTTCTTCTAGCCATCACTATAACTGGTTTCTCACCAACAACTTTTCTTAAATAATCTATAGAGAAACCCGGTACTAGACTTGTATACGTATCAACAATAATCTTGTCAGCATTTTTAAGAACTCTTATAGCTTTTAATGACAGATACTCTATAGAAGGACCTAATCCTATAAAATAGAGTGTCAAATAGTTTATACCTCACTAAACTCTCCATACATACTAATTAGCTTATATACCATAATACCAGCTATAACAACTATAATAGTTATTAATACAATTAGAGGAGCTGCTGATGAGAGGCTGAAAAAAGGCTTCTCATTAACATTATCAACAACTGTGCTCTCTCTTAAAACATTTGATTCAATCAACTTTATATGTAAACTTGATTTTGGAGAAACTTTACTATACTCAATCAACAACCCTGTCTCTCGATCAATATATGCTGTCATATTACCTTGTTCAACATACATAGCCTTTCTCTTAATACCAGCTACTTTATCAACTTCATAATCAACTAGTTCATAAACAACTGTATTTATAGATATACTAACCCCTGTTCTAGGCATATCAGCTGTTGTTGCAGGCTCCTGCATACCGGGTACTGGGAATGTAAAGCTCATTCTAACTTTATTCTTTTCTATAGATAATGGTATGTATAGTAGGACTTCATAGTCCATAATATATTTAGTAGTTCCCATAGATGCTGTCATGTTATCGTATATAAAGCTTACTTTATACTTCTTCCCATTTGGTGTCAGTATAACGTCTTCAATAGCTATTGTATAGTATGCTCTATATGTTTTATTCCCTGTTTTATAAGTTATTTCATAAACCATTTTATCTCCACTATCTAGTGGAATCTTAAAATAAACGTATGCTTGTGTAGGGATGGTGCTTATAAGTAGAAATAACATAAAGATGGGTAGTAAATGTTTAGCAAAAACGCTTCTATATATGTTTTTCATGTACTACTCACTACCTCTACAGACTATTTTACTCTTAGGTAGATATATGTATTATCCTTAATCCTAAAGCTGGTGTAGCTATGTTTAATACTCTGTATAGCATTATAGCTAGTAGTATAGAATATACTATTGATATAACTGCTAGTATCAAGTGTGATACATTGTATATAGCATACCAATATTGACCATTTGTTTCTAGAATACTGTATATTATTGTGGATATGTTAAATGGATCGTTTGTTGTAGAGTTCATAATAGATGCCATAGCGTTTTCATAATCCTTATCTTCTGGTACAAATACTGGTTTATGAACCATGGCTGCTGAGTACATATAGACTATTGGGAATAAGACCGTTGAGAATACTGGTGCTAGTATGTATGGTATTGCTAGAACCTTGTCTCTTAACCCTTTATTGACAGCTATTAGTGGTATGAATGGGGCAAACCATAGATAGTATTGTGGGTTTCCAACCTTATTCAATAATACGCATGTTAGAGCTACTATTGTGATTCCATAGAGTAGTTTCTTGTTGTCAAACTTCTTGAGGCTATAGAGTATTGCTAATTCTATAGAGTATATAACTAGTAGTATTGGAAACCATATATATGAGATCATGTCTGGCAACACAGTATACCTATAGTTTACAAGGTATAGTGGTATAGCATATATGCTTAATCCCTGCGGTAGACGGTTTGCATGGAAGAATAGTAGTTTGTATATGAATTGTTCTGGACTATAGAGTAGGAATGGTGTTATAACAGTAACACATGTAGTTAGTAGTGTTAACATGAACTGTTGTAGTTGTCTATACATCTTCTTCCTTAAATAGTATATCATGTATACTGGAGCCAGCATTACTAGAATGTGTTTTGTTAAAATAGCTACTGCAAACGATAGACCTGCTAGCCAATGCCGATCTTTTAGTATAAAGTAGTATGATAGTATTAGCGTTAGTGCTGCTATTAAATCAAACTGGTATACTAGTATAATGCCATAGCCTGCTGGACAGAGAGCCCATAGTGTTACTGCTTTAAATCCTTTAAGACGGTATATTATATGTGTTATCAAGAGCATTGATATTATAAGTGGTATCTTTATTATGAGCCTTATTAGTGGTATATAGTCTCCAGCTATCCATTCTGCTAACTTGTATGTTGTAATATATAGTATGATTGGTAGCGGTGGATATGCTACTTTTGAAGCATACTTGTATACAGCTAGTATCCCATGTGTCCATGCTACATTATACCATTCATTAAAGTATCTTATATCATAGTAGTTCCACGATATAGGTGCTATAGTGAGAACTATAGTTGTCATAGCCAGTAATAGCCAGTAGTACTTATACTTCCCCCATAAACCCAAGACCTAGTACACCTAAGTAGACTCCTTAGCCTTCCCAATAACACCTATAGCTATATCAGTTGCTTCTACAAGCTCTTTTATATCAGGCTTAGCTATTACTGATGCTATGTGTCCAACTATATATAATACCTTGTCCTCACCAGGTTCTGGAAACAGTACTTCTGCTTTATTTAGACTAACTATCTTCTTACCAACAGTTTTTGGTACAAACTTGTCAACCATTCTAATATGGTATGTTGGAGAGTACCCCTCATGCTCTTCAATCTCTATAGGATCAACAACTATAACGTATATACGTCCTCCTTGAGATAAGCTATTCTTCTGAAACACAATATACTTACCCATATACTTCATAACAGCTATTAGTGGCGGTGGGGTCACTTCAACAAGTTCAACACCACCTCTATCAATAGACATTGTATTAACTATCTCAAGCACTAGTCTACCGAAACCCCTAGCTATATTATATACCTTCTTTGAGTAGAATGGGGCGTAAGCTATTGCTATGACAAGCACTGGTAGTGCTGCAATTAGGAAAGCATCTAAAAGCCTTTCATTAATATTGCTTCCAACACCTATTATTGTTAATACAATAGCCGTTGCTACAAATAATAGTGTAGATAATATGATCCCCGAAGCTACAGTTTTTGTAAAAGCACTTTTCTTAACAATACTGGCGTACTCCTCGATCTCGCTTATAAACATTTCCTAATACTCCTCAAACTCGTCTCTCTAATACATATGTTTTTACAAATTTACTATACATAACTAGTAACATATATTTTTACTCACGCAGCCCTCTTATAGGTAATGAATACTATACATAGTATGCTTAACAACAGTATTGCTGGCGTTAAATAGTGTTCACTAGTAGGTAGTAACTTGTCTCTACTATCTTCACTACTAGTGGATGATATATTTAGTCTAATTGTTAGAGATAGATTGTTTGGCTTATAGTACAGCATGTTATCAAGTATTAGAATATATATATGATAAGCCTTACTAGTATATGGT
>CAYZRH010000062.1:0-12892 GCA_964480805.1 uncultured Desulfurococcaceae archaeon | reverse complement strand
GTGAAGGTAGGGTTTCATAGAGCTAGGCTTCATCCCTTACCTCTGTCTCTTCATTGGGTTGTCTACCTAGCTCTCAATATACTGTATTAGTGGTAACATTCATTTATATATTTTAAGTAATTAACACAACACATAGACAGATAATGAGAGAGAAAGGATTAGATAAATACACAGCAAATGCACACATAACAGCCTACAGAGGATTAAAAACAATTAAAAAATCATAGAAAATAATTAGAATCTTATATAGGCTTAAACGGCTTAACATTCTCATCAGAACCCATGTGAAAGTGGTGAGGGAAGGTATTAAGGTATTCATATTTTTTGTGGGCAGCATTATCCCATCTATGTACGGTTCCATCTATATGTCTTCTCTCCCAATGAAAAGCGTATTTTCCAGGTATTGTTCTAGAAAACCATATATCAAGAAAGCTATTATCTACTAAATACACTCTTAACCGATCCTTTTTAAACTCTATCTCAACAACTATGTCTAAATAAGATCTCTCTATAAGTAAACTTAGTCTCCTATATAGTCTATCTATATCCATAGTGTTAAGTGCCTCCTATTAATAACTAATTATATTCTTTGGAGACTATTTAAAAGCATGTATATAAGAGTATTACTCATGTATTTTTAGTTCTTCTAAAATTTTTAGAAGTTTTTCTCTCGATATTCTAGATAATCTAGTCTAACTAGATCGCCATGTACGTCTACATCGCTAACAACTCCTTCTTCAATTTTTTCCAAAAGCTCTTTTAATGAACTAATATTGTACTTAATTAATATACTGTGTTTTTCAGCTCTCACTTTCCTTAATTCATCATAAATAAGTAGTTTAATAGCTCTTACCCTAGCTTCTCTAATAGACAACCCTATCTCTCTAGCAATTTTAGTAATACTGACACTTTTCTTCATCACATTAGCACTCTCCATCTCATACATAATATAGTACTAATATATAATAGTTAGCCATACTGTCTTAGACTTGTCTCTATATACTTTATTGTTACTCGCTATATCTAATATACTTCATAAGAAAAATAGCTTGTATATACTATACAACAAGATCTGTGAGAATGAGGGGGATATATAGGTAAGTGATTGCTAGAGAATAGAGCATATACCGTCATAATATCATAACTATAGGACTATAGGAGCTAACCTTCATAACCTTCTATGGTTAATAAATAGTTAGCAATACATTATCCTCTTAACACTATAGAATTGACTAGGACTAATAGTTATAGATAGGCAGCCAATATTCAAAAGTTCTATAAAGATGAGGTGTTAAAGCATGATCTTAGGTTTCTGCAAAGATTATTGGTTAGTGAAGGGTTTTATATGGATAGGGAGTTGTTTAAAAACTATTTATGTGCTGTCTCTAGTTAATTAATTACTAGTATCTATGTTTATCGTTTATCTTCTTTATGATAAGATTTTTAGTAGTCTGGGTAATAACTAATACACTAACTTGGTAGTATGGGTGGTGTAGTAGTGATTTCTAGAAAAGAGGCTGTAGAACTTCTTAGAAGATACATTAGCGATGATAAGATTGTCAAGCATTGTCTTGCTGTAGAAGCTATTATGAGGGCTTTAGCTAAGAGGCTTAGTGAGAACGATGAGCTGTGGGGTCTTATAGGTCTTCTCCATGATATAGACTATGATCTTGTTGGTAGGGATTTAAGAGTGCATGGTCTTAAAGCTCTTGAAATACTTGACGGTAGGCTTCCACGTGTAGCGTTAGAGGCTATTGCTGGCCATAATGAGTATAACGGGTTTAAACCATCTATGGAAGAGTCCTATAGGATACTCTATGCACTACGTGCATCAGACCACTTGTCTGGATTGATAATAGCTACAGCACTTGTTATGCCTCATAAGAAGCTTGCTGAAGTGAGAGTTAAGAGTGTTAGGAAGAAGTTTAAGTCTAAAGATTTTGCTAAAAACATTGATCGTGGTAGGATTAGAGAAGTTGAAAAACTTGGTATTGAGCTTAACGAGTTCTTCGAGATAGGTCTTAAGGCTCTCCAAGATATAGCTGATCAGCTTGGTTTATAGCTACTTCTTCCTACCAATATATTTTGATATAAGCTCTATAAATGCTGGTAGTGCTCTTGTCTGTAAGTATAGTCTACCAGGTCCTTCAACTTCAACCACTATACCTTCACCACCTAGTAGGAATGACTTAAGGCCTCCAAACTTCCTAATCCTCCACTTCATACCATCATCCATAGCTACAAAGTGGAAGTTGTCTACAACAGCTCTCTCACCAGGTTTAAGCTCTAACTCCTCTATACTACCATAGCTTGTAATCCATACACCTCCATCACCCTCTGCTTTAAGCCAGAATAGTTCTCCTTCAACAAGTATTCCACGGAAACCACGCCATGCAACACTAAGCTCTATACTACCATGGTGTGCTAGATAGCTTGTATCCTGTATAATCAAACCCTTTCCCGGGCTAACTCTAACATACCCTATATCACCTGGTAGGCATGGAGCAAACCATACCTCTCCACCTCTATGAGTATAGAATGTGTTTAAGAACAAGCTTTCACCACCAAGCATGGATCTAAGAAGCCCCTTGAAGAAGCCTCCAGTATGTGTCTTAACTTCAACACCACTACTCATATACACCATAGCACCAGGTTCAGCAGTAACACTCTCACCAGGACTTAACTGAACCTTCAATATAGAGTATGAAGGCTTATCATCAACAACCCACTTCAAAAACAACACCCCACTACTATACTTTACAGATGAGTTTAAAAAGGATATATAAAAGTGGTCTTGGAGATATGTACGAGGATAGAATTGTCATACATATTGTTGTAAGGTACTTCTATAATATCTTGGAATAATTAAAATAGTTTAACCTTTTTATATAGGGTTTAACGATCTTATAGTAGGGGTTAACTGTGAGGCGTGTATTAAAGGTTAGAAGGAAAGGTTTAATTATACTACCTAAATCCTTGAGAGAAAAGGCTGGTATTAGAGAGGGAGAGGAAGTTTTAGCTGAAGTAGTAGATGATACTATAGTTCTAAGATCTCTAAAACCTAGAGTAGTTAATATAGATCCTAGTGTTGTTGAAAAAATAATTATGGAGGAGAGAAGGGAGTGGGAGGATAGAATTGATAGAATTACTAGAGAAGCTGGTTCTTGATACAAGTGTACTTATAGAGTATGTAATAGCTAGTTCACCTTATAGAAGATTAATAGATCAGTGGTTTAGTGAAGCATTAATGGGTAAGAAAGAACTATATGTAAGTACAGTAACACTAGCTGAAACAACGTATATAGCATCTAGAATCTATAGAGCATCTGGTTTAGACATAGGTAAAGCTAATAGTGAAGCAGTAAAATTTACAGCATTTATATCAACTAGAACAAAAACTATACAATTAGATGAAGAAACCTCACTCAAAGCAGGAGAACTCAAAAAGAAACTCCATATAGCACTACCAGACTGCATAACAATAGCAACAGCACTAAAGATCAAGGGTAAACCAGTATTCAAGAAAATAGAAAAAGAAATGAAACCAGTAATACAAGAACTTAGAAAACTAGACACAATATTTCTTGAAGAAATAATACCAAAGATCACAAGCAATTAGATAAAAAGAGATAATGGTGGGCTCGGGGAGTTGAACCCTTATAGGACGTACATCCTCGTCTAAGCAATAGGATTTAACGATTACTTCACCAATAGGCTATTTAGCATGCCACATATAGTGGTCTCAATGAAATACATAGGATTATTGCAGCGGGAGTAGTGGGGGAGGAGGAAATATTTGAAACGATATCGTTTAGTGCTTCTGCATATATTTTAATACCATTCAGTTTGCATAGTTCTTTACAAGACACTATATCGCTTGATGCTATAGCCTCTATTCTACGATACTCCTCTAGAACTATTCGTGGTGGATAATGTTTTTCCTACTAGCAGCTGGTGCAACAGCTATCTTAACCCTCTTAATAGGATGGTAGACGTATGGTTCAATAGCCTCTATAACACGTGTTTTCCTAACATGATCTTATAGAGATCTTTTTTACTATTCCTCTTTCTCACATAGATACTTGCGTTCTCATCAAGATACTTATGTATACCACTATATACTATCTTGGCAAACCATTCATCAGTTGTAGCAAACTCTAGTCTTCTCCTAATTTTTCCCAACACCAGTGCTCCAATAGACACTAATACTGCCGTCGCCATCAAGTAAACCGCCAAGCATTGCTAGAAAGCACTCCTTATTATCAACACACTCCATATAGAGCCTAGGCTTTACCTTAATAGCAGATACGCTGCAATCAGCAAAAAACAAATCCCCGAGCACCACAAATACCACCAAACCCTTTGATAACACCACGCCGTATCACTGGAATACCAGCAATCTCAAAGAACTCCCTAAACATACTTAAATATCCATGCACACTCCATCCCCCACTACCCTGGTCCCTTCTCTCGGGAGGCCTATACGACCAGGTATATAACATAGGCTTATATTCCTCCATGGCTCTCACCACCTCCTGGGGACCATACCAGTTTAAACTAAATTAGCTACAGTAGTGCTGATTATGGTAGCCTCTTACAATTGTATTTTCCCTTATACTAGTTGGTAAAATAGATACTAATAGATCCCCTACTACAAGCAATATGGGAGTACACGTACAAGATTAAGATAGACTGAAAGTAGCCGATAGCAAGAGAAATTAATCAATAATAACTGAGAACTATTAATTACAGATACACAAAGTATTATACATAGAAGACGTCTGTAAAGTAGGGACATAAGGAGAGCTAAAACAACTAGAACTAGACAACCTAGATCTTGTCTTAAAACTAAGCCGGAAACAAACCAGAAGAAAACTATGGAACAAAACCATTGAGAAAACCTGATGGGCCCGGGGGGATTTGAACCCCCGACCTACGGGTTTCTCCCGGCGATCATTTTTCCAGACCTATGTCATCCCCTTTTGGGAGGGTCAGCAAACCCGTAGTGGTCTGGAGCTTCGACCACCCTTTTTGTGAGTGGGTGTCCGCCGCTCTGCCTGGCTGAGCTACGGGCCCATCAGCTTTCATCTGCAATATTATTGTTTCTGTGTGGGTGTTATAAGGGTTTCTTTATTCTTGTTCTCTATGTGTTTGTATTGTGAATGTTATTGTCTTTGTGTTGTAGGTTTTCCCTGCTTTTATGTAGTCTAGGTATCCATTGTCTACTATGTTGTATAGTTCTTTTATTGGTGTGTATTTTAGTGTTATTTCTAGATACATCCACCCCTTAATCTCTATACTATCTACTTGATTTGCTAGATATACTTCTATAGAAGTGTTCTCACCAGGGTATAGAATGTCGCTTCTATATATTACCTCATAGCCTCCTGGTATACGGCATGGTGGTGGGAGGACTGTCATTGATGGAACATAGACTATCAATTCTTTACCAACCCATGCATACTCTACTCCATCACTACTTATATTCAATAAAACTATGTCTGCCCTCCATCTATAGATCTCTATTGGTGTATCACCAATATTCTTTATATAGCCTCTCAGTATTGGTGTGTATTCTCCAACAAGTTCTCTCTGTATAAATACTTCTACAACACCATTACGTACTAGTGTACCATTATCCATATAGATCACCTCTAAACCAGTCTCCATGGGCTCACTATAGACGCCCTCTAGTTCTAGATTACAAAGAGGTTTAGTTGTTGTACTGTATGGTGGATGTACTGTCACAGTTGTTAGTGGGTAGGGTAGTGTAATGTATAGTGTAAAAGGTATTTTACCAAGTATTCTACCATAAACATATAGTGCTTCAGCATCTAATAGGCTAAAACTAATGCTATCGCTTAAGCCATGCTCTATAGTTACCGTCTGATTATAATAGTACAGACCAGGCTTACGTACAGTCAAGTTACCAGAAGGCTTTACTATAACAAACTGTAGACCAGCAGTTAGTGGGAGCAGGGGGTTTTCAACATCCATTCCAGAGCCATTATATGTTATAGAGAATACACTTGTACAGTTAGGATAAACTAGTAGACTATAACACCAATCACCTACACACCCTCTATAAACCCAAACACCACCCTCTCTATAGAATACACTAGTATTAGTATAGGTAGTATATGTTCCAGTATGTGGTAAGCTAGATGTAGTAGTTGTTAATGTATAAGTGGTAGTTGTAACAGGTGTAGTAGATGGAGACTGGTCTCCTCCACTACTCTGTTCTCTAAAACTACTATACCATAAAACAGTTATTGAAGAAGCTATTATAAAGAAAACTATAGCTACAACAGCTAATAACCTATACCTAGACATAAAACACTCCCTCTACACTCTATACTATATAATAGACCTAATAATGCAAACTATGTTATAGAACATATGAGGCTATTGTACAAAAACTATAGGCACTCCGTCTACCAGCCTTGTTTAAAAAGAACAATACTTTTGAAATATAAGTAGCTATTCCAAGCTTATCCTAAACACTTGGTCTTTCTTAAAGCCCTCAATATACATCTATAATAGTAACCATGGAGTTATATAAGCCCTGTACTTATGAAGATAATGTACTGTTTCTATATATTAAAGATATATTATAGGATTAGCTATAGATAGTAAAGTCGATATAGAGACGCTCTATGAACTAAAAATAGTGTTTTTCAATAAAGATGATGAAATATGAAGTAAAGATCTAGGTTAGGCTAATGCCTAGGATAGATGTATAGGTGTCTATGATTTTTATAGGTATTTCATTAAATGCTTCTAAAAGCTTTATGAATAGTAGTTTTATTTAGTTATCTCTAGATGTTTATAGAATTAGTAGTGATATGGTGTAGATGTATGGTTGGTGTTGTTGATAAGCTCTTGGCTAGAATAGTTGTTGATGACTATGCTGGCTATGGTAGTCGCTTACTGGGTGCTCATGGACTATCTATACTAGTTGATGTATACTATAAAGGTGGTTTTAAGAGGATATTGTTTGATACAGGTCTTTCACACCAGCCACTACTATATAATCTAGAGGCTTTAGGTGTTAAACCAGGTAGTATAGACTATATAGTTCTCTCACACAGTCACTACGACCACACTGGTGGTTTAAAAGAACTTGTTAAGAGAATTAGTAGAGAAGTAGTTGTTATAGCCCACCCAGAACTATTTAAACAATCATTTATACTAGAACCAGAGCTCGTCTATGCAGGTCCACCGTTTTCTCAAGAAGAGATCATAGGGTTTGGGGGTAGGTGGATACTTTCTCGTGATCCACTGCAGATAGTTCCTGGTGTGTATACTACTGGTGAGATAGTTGTTAGTGAGCGTTGTTCTTTTGAACAAGAACCTACTCTTGAAGCATACAAGATTGTTGATGGAGAAGTTGTTCGTGACAACTTTGTTGATGAGATAGGCCTTGTTGTTAATACTAGGGGTGGTTTAGTAGTCTTTCTTGGTTGTAGTCATCCAGGTGTTGTTAGCATGGTTAGGAAGGCTTGTAGAGTAACTGGTGTTGATAGAGTATATACTATTATTGGCGGTTTCCACCTAGTAGGTGTAGGTGATGATAGAGTTAGAGAGACTATTAGAGAGTTGGAAGAGCTAGGTGTAGAGCGGGTCTATAGTGGTCATTGTACAGGTTTTAGAGCTGAAGCATTGTTTATACATGAGTTCAAGGGATTCTTTGATAAACTATATTCTGGTAAAGAGATAGTTTTTGAATAGAGTGGTTGGGCTATGGATAATAGGGTTTACCCAGATAAGCCATTAGTCGGTGTTGGTGCTCTAGTACTACATGGAGACAAAGTCCTACTTGTAAAGAGAGCTAATGAGCCATGTAGTGGATACTGGTCACTACCAGGAGGTCTTGTAGAAGTTGGAGAGACACTAGAAGAAGCTGTACTACGTGAACTCTGGGAAGAGACTGGGGTAAGAGGCTTTGTTGAAGGAGTTATATGGGTTGACGAGGTCATTATTAGAGATGATAGTAGAGTAAAATATCACTACATACTAATAGACTTTCTAGTAAAACCAGAAACGCTAGAGACAAAGCCATCAACAGATGTTGGAGAAGCAAAATGGTATAGAATAGAAGAAGCACTAGAAAAACTAAGGTTAACAAAAACTACAAAGAAACTACTAGAAACAATAAAGAAACAAAATGGAAAACCCAAACTACTAAAGAAGTAGAGAGTAACAATTTTATAAATCCCCCACAGTAAAATACAGAGACAAGAGAAACACTGGGCCCGTCGTCTAGCCTGGTCTAGGACGCCGCCCTGACGAGGCGGAGGCCCGGGGTTCAAATCCCCGCGGGCCCATTTATCTTCTAGCTAATCTCCAATATAGATTACTAGTGGTAGGTTTTTGAATAATCGATCGCCTGTTACTAGTTCTTCATTTAGCATAACTGCTATTGTGTAGACTACTGCATCTGCTAGACTGGGGGTTCTCAACTTATTTTCTTTAGCAATTCTGTATAGCTCCATATATGTCTTGGCTGACTCTAATGCTATTTCTAAATCTATATTTACTATCCTTGTCTTTATTTCAATAAATAGTAGTCTAGACCTTATTTCATCAACTCCTATTCCTTCACGTAGATATTTTCTAGATAATTCAGCCAGCACTATTGATGGTGTATAGCCTCCCTCTCTCAACTTCTCTCTTACAATAATACCTTTTTCTGAACCACGGAAATACTTGATCCAAGCATAAGTGTCATAAACTACCATATCCTATCCTCCATCCGATCCCTTACTGTAAAAGGCTTAATTCTCCCGCGATCAATTCCAAACATGTCATAGGGAAGACCCATTTCTTTTAATATAAGTCTAGATATTACTTCATCAAAACTCCTAGCCTTAAACTTCTTCTTTAACTTCTTCAATACTTCATAAGTTCTATCACTAACCAATATGGTTTTAGACATATAGTATGCACCCTATAAACTATATTCTATAATTTATAGGTTATATGCTTTAATGGTAACTAGCTTAAGTATAGTGTAGCTTTTTAAGAATATAGTGTATTATAGTTACCTATTTTTAGTATTCTTTTGGTTTGGATTCAGCTATCTCTCTCCAAGGACCTTTTGTTGTAAATACTGCTAATAGTATGGTATATAGTATTCCTGGTAGTAGTACCATATGTATACCTATGTATTTATGCATTAAACCTATTACTCCATGATACATTATCTCTAGTATTAATAGTGGAACTATCTCAATTAATATTATAAATGACAGTCCAGTTATTATTGATGAGTATAGTGGTTTCATATTCCTAGATACTATTAAGTGTTTATGTAGTATTCCAAACAAACCTGTTAATAAAACCATTTGTATAGTAGTTGATATTGGTAGAACCCAGTATAGCTTATCCATAATAGCCTCTACTTGTTTCATAACTATAGCTTTTTGAGTACTATTTAATTGTAGAACCTCCTCCATAAGATCTCCTGTAAAAGCTTCAATACTACTAGCAATAGCTATAGACAGAAAACCAGCTATTAAACCAGATACTAAACCAGCTAGTATACTATACATTACATTATATACTTATTATCCTCCAAGACCACTACATCCTCTACGTTATACTAAAATATTCTAGAATACTTATCACTGTTATGGTGTAGGAGCTGTACATACTAATACCTATAGTATTGTCTATAGCTCCCGGGCTCTCCCTCATAATACTTGTTGCTAGAAGGGAACTTGGATTATGGGTTGATACAGTAGTTGGCGGTGGAGGATGGTTTCTAGCATTACTTATAAGACTACCAATCCTATTGTATCTAGGACTTGTATTAGAACATAGTGTATTTATTCTAGTTTCATGTGTATTTGCTGGTGTTTTTGAGGAAGTAGTTAGATACTTTGTTTTAAAGTATAGTGTTAGAGAGTCTTTCAGATTTGATAGAGTAGTTGTTATTGGTCTTGGATGGGGTGTTTTTGAGGCTTTCATAGTCTATGCTATACCAGTTCTTGTATCTTATAGTATCTATGGTTATGAATGGTTTCTATACATGTCCGGTGCTATTGAGAGGAATGTATCTATACTATTCCATGTTTCTCTATCGTTTCTAGTAACCATATCGGTTTTAGAGGATAGGTTATTTCTACTACTTGCTATATGTCTTCATTTCCTAGTTGACTCTCTTGCAACACTTACTATGGAGCTCTTTGTTAACCCATGGATTGTAGAGCTTTTTATAACACTATATGTACTAGCTATATCAGTGCCTGTAATAACCTATTTTATAGAGTCTATGAAGAGACTAGAGTATAGGAGAGAGTTGTAGGTGTCTTGGGTTTGGAGAGGAGGGATGTTATTATAGCTACTACAGAGTCTATACCTGGTTATAGAGTTAAAAGGGTTATAGGTCTTGTTAGTGGTAGTGTTGTACGTGCTAGACATATTGGTAGAGATATACTAGCTACTTTAAGGAATATAGCTGGTGGTGAGATTAAAGAGTATACAGAGTTACTTGCTCAAGCACGTAATGAAGCTTTAAAGAGAATGGTTGAGAAAGCTAGAGAAGTTGGAGCTAATGCTGTTATTGGTGTAAGATTTGCTACAACAGCTGTAGCGTCTGGTGCTGCAGAGATACTTGCTTATGGTACAGCTGTTGTTGTTGAACCAGAGTAGCTTGTGTAGAAAGAGTTTAATAGTCTTATAAACTATTTATTGTGTTATAGTGGTCTCTTAGTCAGTAATGGTATAGGATATAGGGGGTGGAAAGGGTTTTGAGTAAAACATATGCTACATTAGGTGAACTACGTACTGGTAGTTTTATAATAATTGATGGTGAGCCATGTAAGATTGTTGAAATAAGTCGTGCTAAGACAGGTAAGCATGGTAGTGCTAAAGCACATGTTGTAGCTATAAGCTTGTTTACTGGTTCCAAGAAGACACTAGTAGCACCTGTTGGACAACGTGTAGAAGTACCGATTGTTGATAAGAGGATTGGACAGGTAATAGCTGATATGGGTGATAGTGTACAAGTCATGGACATGGAGACGTTTGACACATTCGAGATCGAGAAACCAAGTGATGAAGAACTAGCAACTAAACTAAAACCAGGTGTTGAAGTAGAATACTGGGTTGTCATGGGTAGAAGACTAATCATGCGTACACGTGGAGCCTAGAAAACCAGCTAAGAGCGCTCCTTAATCTAATAAAAAGTATCTACAATAAATCCATATAGATATACAGGAAGGGATAGATAAAGACTATAAACCTAGAAACTAGAACCATAGATAGAGAAGGGCCCGTGGCCTAGCCTGGATAAGGCGCCGGCCTTCTAAGCCGGAGATCCCGGGTTCAAATCCCGGCGGGCCCGCTGTACATGTATAGGTTCTTTAATGGATTTTTATCACAGTTACTACGGTTATGCTATTAGTATTTGCTGGCTTGATAAGGATTATGGGTTTCTATGACCTAGTATAACATGGGAGGTGTAGTATATGTCTAGGAGTGTATCAATAAGAGTTCCTCCATGGCTTTCAGAAGAGGAGGTAAAGAGGATTGTAGAGGCTCTTTTAGCAGGACTTGGCGGCCGTGTTAGTGTTGATGAAGTTAGGGAAATGCTTGGTATTGGGCTAGATGAGTTGACTGAAGATATAGAGGTTTATAATGTAGAGGAGTTGAGGTTGAAGGAGAGGAAGAGGCTGCCTTGACCATACTAGATACTAGTAACCGTGTAAGCCGTTCACCTCGGAGTGATTGTTTAGGGTAGTTTAGGGTATCCACCCCGAGGTTCATCACGGTCTCCGCCGACCCCCTCACTGTCCTCCTTGAGCAGTTCTTGGAAATCGGCGGTCACCAATAGATTTACTAGACTATAGTGGTTTATGAGTTTATCTAGGGGAATCCCCTATATAAGCTACACAACACTACGTATATCACTTTAATGCTGGTAGTGATATAGCTAAACACACTACCCCAGCCTACACCATAGCCCTAAAAGAACTTAAACAAACCTAAACAACCCTAACCATAGTTTCTGCCCCAATTCATGCTTTGACCACACTCCATAGATGGACTGTCTAGATAAGGAAGTTATAAAGGACAGCTATCTACACTAGCTAATATTATTGTTAACATAGATTTTATAGTGTTTTTCTATCTTGTCAATACGGTACCTATGGGGTTAGTTGGGTGTGAGTAGGATTATTGGGGCTGTGTATGAGAGGAGTGTGTTGGGGTCTTTGGAGAAACCATATTTGCCTGAAGGTGTCTAGGTTAGACTGAGGATTGAAGGGATTTATGGTCTTCTAAAGGGTTGGAGAATCGATTCTCAGAAGTTAAAGGATGAGTTGCAGAAGCTTCATGGTTGAATACGTCTCGACACGCTACTCTGCTGATATCTGTGCTCTAGTTGAGATTCTTAGAGGCAACCCAGCCTATGAGAAGTATGTTGGCGAGGAGCTTGTCACCAGTGAGTTTAACTTATTAGAGCTTGCTTATGCATTAACAAGAGACTAGGGTAAGAGAAAGCAGTAAACATACTGGAAGTGATGCAGACCTCCATAACCATTGTTAAGCCCATGGATGAAGACTATGCTGAAGCCTCCATGCTATGCACAGAGTTAAAGAGGTAGGGCAAAAACCTCTCCCTAATAGATGCCCTAGGATACGTAGTTATAAAACGCCTCTGCAAGATTTTAATTATTTTCGTGATTTTTAATTATTTTCAATCCTCTATATGCTGTTATGTATGTGCTTGTCATGTGTTTGTCTAGTTCTTTTTCTTTCATTATCTGTCTATGTGTTTTGTTAATTACCTTAAAATGTATAAATGGATGTTGCCACTAATACAGTATATTGAGAGCTGGGTAGACGATCTAATGAAGAGACAGAGGTAAGGGATGAAGCCTAGCTC
>CAYZRH010000061.1:0-13123 GCA_964480805.1 uncultured Desulfurococcaceae archaeon | reverse complement strand
AACTCTTTGGGCTTAATCTCTAGATCATGGAGAAGTAGCAACAACAAAGAATTGAAAGATAAGAGGTTATAGAGGGATCTAGTATGGGGGGTGTTAAGGATTTTAAGAAGCGTATTAGAGAGAATGTGTGGAGGGTTATGGAGGAGAGGGGTATAGCTAGGTTTCCAAGACCAGTTTATGGACGTATACCAAACTTTGTTGGTGCTGAAGATGCTGCTTATAGATTGTTCAAGACTAGTTTGTGGAGAAGAGCACGTGTTATTAAAGTAAACCCAGATAGCCCGCAGCAACCAGTACGTTACCGTGCACTCGTTGATAGAAAAGTTGTTGTAATGGCTTCACCTAGGCTTAAGAGTGGTTTCATACTACTTGATCCAGAGAGTATACCTGTCTATAGATACCGTTTTGCTTCAACAATTAGGGGAGCATTCTCCTATGGTAGAGTTATTGGTTTAAGAGAGATACCTAGAGTAGACCTTATTGTAACTGGCTGTGTAGCTGTTGACAGGTGGGGTGGAAGGGTTGGTAAGGGGGGTGGTTATGCTGAACTAGAATATGCTATTCTACGTGAACTAGGAGTTGTTGATGAGAACGTGTATGTTGTGACAACAGTCCATGACGTACAAGTTGTTAATGAGAAAATACCTTTAGAAAAACATGATCTAACAGTTGATATAGTCTTTACACCAACCCATACAATCTATATAGACCCTAGACCACTTAAACCAACTGGTATATACTGGGAACTACTTGGCGATAAGGTGGAGCTAGGTGTCTTCCAAGAACTTAAAAAGATTATAGAAGGGGAGAACGGTTAGAGACCGCCGACTTCCTCTCTCTCTTCAAGAGCCTCCATTGCTGCATAGTATTTCCAGTACTTCTTATATAGCCTACGGAATGATATAGAGTCTACTACACCATAGGCGTATATTATTATTGTTGGTATTAGTAGTAGTGGTAGTAGGTATATGTCTGGTAGCGGTATAGGCCTTGGTACAGTAAATCTATTAATATTCCATACAGCAATAGCTATCATAGCCCATGCTGTAGCAAAGTTCATAGCAGTATATATGTTTGGGCCAAGCATAAGCCCGGGTATACGATCCTTTGTTATTGGTGGGAACAAGTTGCTGCCCATAAAGCCCAGCTGATCCTCTATAACATGCATCCAATAACCAAGCATAGCAGCTATAGCAAGCTGTACTGCATGAGGGTATCCTAGAAGTAGTAGTAGGGGATACAGTATTAGTGCAGCTAAAGCACCAGCTGTAAAGCTATGGCTAAACCTACGGTGCCATGGTATAAAGACTTCTTCAACAACTTCTGTACCATCTGGCAACACTGTACGCCTATAACCGATCTCTGGGCCGCTAAAAGCATCAATAACTGTTGGCCTAGGATATACTTTTATAAACGGGTATTTAGTAGATGCTTCAGCAACTTTACGGTACTCCGGCGTCTCTGTACCACGTATAGGCATCCCACCAACTGTTACAAGAGGCCCCATGTAGACTTTAATGGTACGTGTAGGTGTGTCATAGTGTATGAGGAACCTACGATATACATCAGCAGCCATACGTATGTTATGGACTTTAACAGTAACCATTCTACCAGTCTCATACGCTTCATCAATAGCTTTAGCAATAGTAGATGCTATAAGCTGTGGATGTGGAGCATCAGCTACAACAAACTTCTTGCCAAAACTATCAATATCCAAGAACCCCATAACCTCTATCTTCATACCAACTTCAACATCCTTATAGGCCTTCCTAAGCCTCCCAAGATCCTCCTTAACTGCTTCAACACGTATCTCACCACTATCATCTCTAAGCTTAAATACAAGCTTATCACTAGACTCTTCAACAATACTTGTAACAACACCTTCAATACTATAGAGCTGCCACCTCTTCCTCTCATCAAGATCCCTTATCTTAATCCTTGTTGGAGCAATCTTTGTCTTAGGATCCCATGGAGCAGGGTCTATCTCATAATCTCTCTTCCATAGGAAACGCTTAAATTTAAAGTCTATAAAATCTGGTAGGTATCCGAAAACACCTGACAAAACAGGCCATAGTATTCCTAGTCTAAGATCTGCTAGTAGTTCTGGAAAGAATGAAGCCATAACTAGTCCTGATAGGAAGTGTGTCCATCCACGCATCTCTAGTCCCCCCCCCTCCTACGACTTCCTAGTAGTGTATTGTATTAGGAGTATTATGCCTAGTACAGCAGCTATTATGATAAAAGCTAGTATAACATAGTGTAGTATTGATGCAAACACTTCCAAGTTACCAGTCATACTAAGTAGTATTGGGAAGAATAGTCCTCCAAGACAATAGCTTCTACGTGTATTAAACGCTATAGCAGCCATACCAATAAGTGTTGCTACAAACAACACTACTAACCCAGTCCAACCAGCTAGTAAGTAGGCTATAGTCACTAGAACTACTGCTACAACATACGATATCCACATATAGTTGAACGACTCAACAATCTTAGCCAACAACTTAGACATATAGATCGTAGCTATAAAGCTTACACCAGCAGCTACTAGTACAGCAAAAGCAGCATAATAGAACTCCATCCAAGACTTAGGAGTATATATACTAGAAACAATCCACGCACCAAGACCACGGGTAAGACGAGCCATAGGAATAAACAACAAAAAGAAAGCACCAACATAATACAGCACACGATTAGCACCCTGACTAACAACAAAAACATCATCACCACGACTACTAGCCATATGCCCAGCAACCAAAGCACCAAGACCACCAGTAACAAGAGGCTGGAAAGCCGCTATAAAGCCTCCAAAAGCACCAGCAACAATGCCGTTTAGAACACCGAATCGGCTGGCCTCAACCTTATCCTCTACTACTTGTTTTGGTATGTATCTTCTTGATACAATGTTCTGTAGTACCCATGGCATGCCGAAGAAGCCTAGGAACATTGGAGTAAGCCTTACGAATGCTATTTTTACTGGTAGTAGGTTTGTGTTCATGCAGAAGTATCCTAGTATTCCTGCTGATAGGAATACTAGTATTCCTCCTAGTGGTTGCTGCCATGCTGTCCATAGTCTCTTCAACGGCGTTCTCTCTCGGTCTCCCATTTTCGGCCATTCACTCATAAACATGAATATTATGATCCCTAGTAGTATCCATGTTATGTATGGGCTTGTTATTAGGTATAGTGGTTGTATGATGTAGGGTAGTATTAGTACTCCTACTAGTACAAGTATTATTGTTCCACCAACTGCTCCAAGTAGTGCTAGCCATACAGCCTCGTGTCCACGTCCAAGCATTAGGTAGCGTTGTGTAGGGAATAGCATTAGTATTAGTGATTCATCAGCTACACTAAGGTAGACTGATGGAAGTATACTCAAGTATACAAAGCCTACAAGAGCACCTATTGTAAAGTATGGGAATACATGGGGCATTCCAAGAAATACTGGAAAGGCAATCATTATTAAGCCCATAATATTGTATATGTGGAATCCAGGCATCCATGATAGTAGTACTCCAAAAGCTGTACCTATAAGGGTCCACTCTAGTACCTCTAATGGCGTTATCATACACTACACACCTCTCCCACTACTTTCTTACACCACTACCAGCGTATACAACAATCTCTAGTTCCCCACGGTATTCATCAACATAGCCTGCTATACTTACTATCTCTCCATTCATAACAGCTTGTTTAACATCGCTTGGTATCTTATCAACAGCACTAGACGGTATAAACACCTTGATCTCATCGGTTTCATCGCTTATACGGAATATCCAGTTACCAGTAGGGCTTGTAGGCGGGTTTTCTACAGAGACATCTTCTATAATAACTATTGTACCTAGAGGCATATCCTTTGCTTCAGCAACTGACACAGTCGGTGGTTCAACTGGTTCAATAACACTAATACTTGATACATCAATATATACTCCTAACTGTGGATCCTGTTTAACAACACCCTCTATTTCAAGCTTGCTACCGCAGCCAACACTCCATGGGTCAATAACTGATCTAGTGAGGGATGATGAAGCAAGTGCTTTAGTTGAACCAGTGTTATCACTAATCTCTAGTACATATAGTTTACGATCACTGTCGTAGCCTATGCTATTGAATACTGCTTCAACAGTTACAGCACTACCAATATAGTTCTCTAATTCAGCAATACTTACTTTCTCACCACCAGTTGGAGGTGTTGGTGCAGCACCAGGTAGTACTGGTATACCCTCTCCTTCACCAGGTACTGGATATCCAGAACTCTGTATACCACCTGATGTATATACAACAATCTCTAGTTCTCCACGATAGACATCTATATAGCCTGCAAGCGTTATCCTATTACCTTCTTCAACAAGTGCTTTCCTACTAAGTATACTGAATGTACTACTTGGTATGAATACCTTAATCCTACCAGTCTCATCTTCTAGATAGAATATTGTATAACTACTACCAATACTTAGACCCGTTATTATACCACGTACAACAACAGTGTATCCATCAAGTTCTTCACTAATATCTCCAATAGCTAGTAGTGGTGATGGATACCTCTCAATAACGTCATAATCCATAACAACTATTCTAGACGGAGACTCAACAGTACCTACAATAGATAGTCTAGAACCAGTACCAATGTTATATGGGTCAAACTCACTAACAAAAGTGTCTTTATCAAATACTGCTTCAACAGAACCAGTATCGTCATAAACTGTTACAACATACTTACCACTCTCATACTCAACCTGCCCCATAACAACATCTACTTTAACAACTTCGCCAACGAGAGCCGGTATTTCTGATAGCGTTACCTCTTTAATACTGAGTGGCTGTATCTCTATATCCTCTTTACACCTTGGAACAATCTCTGGTGATACACCACGGTATAAGTAGACTATACCGCTAATATTGGCTTTAATACCTACCATAAGGCTCTGTTTTCTCATAAGATAGTCTCTATTATCACGGTACATGTAGTCTAGAGCTTTTGGTACAAGAACAGTTATCGTATCCTCGCCAGTGTCTAGATCGAGGAGTAGGCCTGATGAAACATTTCTAGTACTAGTAACTATACCACTAGCTCTAACATACATGTTCTCCATGCTAATTGAGAGACTAGTCACATTAACTGGTGTCATACTATTACGTTTTAGTTTAAGAAAGTCTATGGATTGTATTATACCGTAGGTGTATGTTTCACGTACACGTACTTGTACAAGAGCTTCTACATAATCACCTGGAAACGGTATTTTACACTTACTAAATGATTCATTACACTGTTTTAAAGCTACACTAGCCTCTGGATCATATATGTATAGGTTCATTTCACCAGTAGAGTCGTTTATTGGAAATCTTATACTAATTCTACCACTACGCTCACTTAGGTATGGTATGCCAGTCACATTACCCTTAACAATAACTGTTGCATAGTTTAAAAGATACTGCCCATATATCTGGTCAATAGTCATAGTTGGTACTGGAGCTATTGATGCTAGATAATATACACCTATAAGTCCTAGAGCTACGAATATTATAGATATTACTTTAAGCATTGTTAAATTAAATACTTTAGTTGGTCTAGCACTACCATAGTATAGCTGGTACTCTATATCAAGAAATGGGTGTGTTTTCTCTCTAGACCTATCTTCACCCATTACACTAAACCACCTGTGTGTAATGGTTAACCCATTTTTCTATGGATTATCTATATAATTTACTACTATAGAGACATATATATCTTAATCATATATAGTTTCCTCTGGGTATGCTGGATTGGCTGAGGAATTTATAGTGTATGGTAGGGATCTTGTTAATAAGTTTCTGGCTAATAAGTTAGAGTTTTTTAGAGAAGAATCTACTAGAGTACATAGTGTTGTTGAAGAGCTTTTAAGAGCATGTAGTGACTACACGTTACGTGGTGGTAAGAGGCTTAGAGCACTACTTGTACTCCTTGGATACTGGAGTAGGGAGTGGGGTGTTGATCCAGAGCCTATACTACCCCTTATGGCTGGTATAGAGTTTCTACAAAGCTATCTCCTAGTCCACGACGATATAATGGACCGTGATGAACTAAGGCGTGGCGGTCCAACACTACATGTATGGTTTAGAGACCATTGTGTTAGAGAGGGGTTGACTGGAGACTGTAGCCACTATGGCTTATCACAAGCTATTACATCTGGTGACTATCTTGAAGCACTAGCTATAGCTCTATTTACATCAGCTAGGCTGCCAAGCAGTAGGATTGTAGAGGTTTTGAGAAGGTATAGTCTTGGACTTAGAATGGTTGCTTACGGCCAATTCCTTGATGTATACTATTCTAGTAAGCCTTTAAAGTATGTTAGAGAAGGTGATGTACTTAAGATACATGAGTTAAAGACTGCGTCTTATACTATAGAACTACCTCTCCACTTAGGCGTTATAGCGGGTAGTGGTGGTAGAGATTTATTAGAGCTATATACAAGGTATTCAAAACCAGCTGGTATAGCTTTCCAACTTAGAGACGATATTATAGGCTTATACGGTGATCCAGGGGTTACTGGTAAGCCAATTGGTAGTGATGTACGTGAGAAGAAGAAGACACTACTTATTGTTAAAGCTTATGAACTAGCTAGTGAGAGTGATAAGAGGTTTCTAGAGGAGATATATGATCTTAGGAAGCCAGAGGATATAGGAGATAATGATATAAGGAGAGTGCAGGATATTGTTAGAGAAACTGGTAGTCTAGACCATAGTGAAAAACTTATTAGAAAACTATATAATAAAGCCATAGAGATAATTAGGAACACAAGCATTATCTGCGAAGAAACTAGAAGACACTTAATAGAAATAACAAGCAAGCTAGCATATAGAAGCAAATAGAAAGATAACACGATACATAATAACAAAAATAAATACATTTTATTAAAACTAGATGGACTAGACACAACTAATTTGTATCCAGGACTGTTAGGGGAAGAAAAAGCTTAATTAGTTTTTCATCAGCTACTCTAGTTACTCCGAGAGTTCAATATGAAATGCTATAGTATACCATACTTCATCTATACCGTTAGTAAACTTTACTGTCATGGACAGTTTAATAATTCGATCATAGTCTATGAATGTATATCCTGTCTAAAGAAGTAGGTATAATAGGACTCTGTACAATCAGTCACATACTCATAGGTTACTATATACTCTGTTTGATCACTTTTATCATAGACAACTAGGTTCGGAGATGATACACTTGTACCTACGCTCAAGCCAAATGATACCTCTGGAGAAGGTATTGTACCAGTAAATGCTACAGATGCTCCTATGCTATATTCAGTACTTACACTAGAAATTGATACTGTGGTTGTCGGTGAGTGCTCTATTAAGCCATACATTCTATAACCATGTAGATCCAACTTTTAAATCCTATAGTCATTATTATATCTAACGTCTCCGGCATCACATTTATTCTTGATATCATCACATATATAGGTACTGGAGGTTCTTGACCATTAGATTTTAGCAATTTATAAACGTATATATGAGCTGACATGGTACCATAAATATCACTTGCCTCCCCATAAAGAAACTCCACTAGCTTAGCCTGAGTATAGGGTACTTGATCATCCGTTTCAGTAGCATTGGCATAGATTATATTATTAAAACAATTCACGAGTAGTATAGATATCAGAATTAATAGTGTAATTGGTAGCAAAGTCCTTTTATACATAGATCCTCTGCCCCCACTAATCACTATTTAAGATATCATTAAGTGTCTGTATTGAACATAATATAGCTTCATCAATATGTCCTAGTGGATCATACTTGTCTCTTAAATCATGATATGCATTAGTAGATATGTAGGGACATAGGTATTCATTGTATTCACATTTTGTTAAAGGACCTATCAATAGCATTGCTCCAATAAGATGTTTCTCATATGACTCCTCAGTCATTTCATATATTTGTGGAAACCTAATACTAATCCCTATTTCTATAAAATCTCTAGAAGATAACCCTATTCCTCTATCATCGATAACTAAGAGAGCATGCTTTTTATCAATAACTATGTCTTTAACAAATCTACCTAATTTAGATAACATACTTGATCTTACTACAACGATAGTGGCTGTTCCATTATGACCACTTATTATTCTAGGTAATTCCTCCACCTTACTATAGTATGTGAACTTAACCTTATCTTCGTATCCAGGCTTTATACCGTTTTTAACTTTAGATTCTAACTCATTGTCTAAGTCTTTAGGTACTACAATTAGTACACTAGCTATATTAATTCTTATACCTTCTTGTTTAACGTACTCGTCTATAGTAGATGTATCTCTAGAATGGCTATGTATTGTTTTGAGTATAGGTGATGCCAAGATGGTTAGGCTAGCTATTAATATAGATGCTACAAATAGTATTAATAGAATTAGACGTCTTCTCAATACGTATCTCCTCACTATTTTTTATGTCTCTATCGCTTATTTTTTCTCTATAACAGTTTGTATAGTGTATTTTACTATATGTACTCATATTTTACTATTCCCTATTACTAGGGCTATGTCTATAAATAGTCTCTTGAACACTTAATATATTATGGTGATATACTCTTATGCCTGGTCCATGGATGTGGTGTTGGAGGCATGGTGGTAGAGGTAGGCCTCCACGTCCCCGCAGGATATTGTCTCCTCCTAGTGGTACTGTATCCTTTATACCAGTGATTAATGGTATACCCTCTGGTAAGGAGCCAGTATTAGTTGCACCTGATGAGTATGAAGCTTATCGCCTAGTCTACTACATGGGTTTGTCTCAGGAAGAAGCTGCTAAGAGGATGAATGTTTCACGCGGTACTCTATGGAGGCTTCTTGATAGTGCTCGTAAGAAGATTGGTGTTGCTCTTGCTGAGTGGAGACCTATTATTATAACTTTAAAACCTAAGGGTTAGGTAGAGTTTATTTTTCTATAAACATATATTATTGTTATGGAGTTGTGTTATGGCTAGTCTTGTTAAACTCCCTATACCGCTTATATCAGATATTGTTGAGGGGTTTCCACCTGGTGGTTTAATTGTTTTTGCTGGCTATCCAGGTATTGGTAAGTCTGTTTTTATCAATACAGCTCTTGTTAATTCTTTAAAAGAGGGTTATGGATGTGTTTATGTAGCTATTGACTCTAGTGTTGACGAGGTTGTTGATATATTATCTGATAAAGGTGTTAGTGTAGGAGAGCTTGTAGATAGGGGTTGTTTAAAGTTTGTTGATGGATTCTCTATAGAGCTTCATTCAATAGCTGGCTCTATACCGTATACAAGGATATCTGCATTAAAACCTATAGAGACACTAGATACTATATATAATTCACTAGACACTCTATCATGTAAGAAGAAGCTACTCGTTATAGATAGTCTTAACGAGTTTCTTATGAGGAATGAACCTGGTATAGCTATAGACTTTGTTAAGGGATTAAAGCTTATTGGTAGGAAGACTTGCAGTATATGTCTTGTAAGCCTCCACTTAGGTATACCTGGTCTTGAACAACTATATTCTAGTATAGAGTACTTGTCTGATGGATTTATAGAAATGGGTTTTGACCCAAGGCTTGAAGAACTAGGTATACCGCTTCGTAGACTACGGGTTAAGAAGATGAGAGGTGCTGGCCATGAGTTGCAGTGGATACCGTTTACTATAGCTCGTGGTGGTAGGATAGAGGTTGTTGATATAAAACAAGTTATTAGTAGTGTTCGTGCTAGCCTTGCAGAACTTAAGGGTCTTAGTGTAGGCTAGGATTCACTCTTCTCTTCTACACTCTCTTTTTCTTTAACCTCTTCTTTTTCTTCAAGTTCTTTCTTAATCTTCTCCTCTTCTTCTTTAAGTATCTTCTCTAGCTCCTCTGGCGGTATTGGCGGTGGTGTTGTTGCTAGTGTGTATCCTATATAGCCTATTATACCTAGTACTGCTAGTACAGCTACTGTAGCTGTTAGTTCTAGTAGTAGCATAGTGTATTCTGTAAAGTATAGTATGTATACATAGGCTATAGCTATAATAACTGATATAGCTAGTAGGGAAACACCTATAGCTTTATCACTAGCCATACCACATAACCTCCATTATACAAATAATATAGTGTAGAACTAGTATAAAATAGTATGCTCTATAAACACATGGTGTACTGTATTGGGTAGAAAACGTGGAGAGATTGAGTATTGGTTGAGGAGAATTGTATGGGGTGGTTTTAGGAAAGAATATACTGTATATATAAGGTATCGTAGAGAAGATGGTGTTGAAGAACTATATCCTATACCTGGAGATAGGATAAGAGACCTTAGACGTGGATACATGTTTGTAGATGATGAACAAATACCACTGCACCGTGTTGAAGAAATTAGGGATAAGAGTGGAAAAACTGTCTATAAGAGAGGGTCTATATCCATCCACGAAGCTTCATAGCACGTACAACACGGTCAATAGCTATAACGTATGCAGCAGCCCTCATTGGATACTCACTATACTTCCTCTGCCATTCATCAAATACACGGTGGAAGTTTCTAGTCATAATCCTGTCTAGTCTATTCAATGCCTCCTCATCTGTTAGGTAGCAGCCCATCCTGTTATGGCTCCACTCTATCCAGCTCATAGTGACACCGCCGGCATTAGCTAGTATATCTGGTATAACAACGACTCCTTTACCATGGAGTATCTTGTCTGCTTCAGGTGTTGTAGGCCCGTTGGCTCCCTCACTTATAACTTTAGCTTTAATTCTTGGAGCATTCTCTTTTGTTATAACATTCTCTATAGCAGCTGGTATCAATATGTCTACATCAAGTTCTAGTAGTTCCTCATTACTAATCCTCTTAGCATCACTATAGTTGATCACTGCTCTTGTCTCATCCTTAACCTTCATAACCTCCTTAATATCTAGTCCATTAGGGTTATAGATACCGCCCTTACTATCACTAACAGCTACAACTTTAGCACCCCACTCTGCTAGATAGTAGGCTGCATAACGACCCACGTTACCAAATCCCTGGACAGCAACAGTCTTACCTTCAAAACCTCCAATACACTTCTTAGCAGCTTCTCTAGCTGTAAGTGCTACACCATAGCCTGTACTAACTTTACGTGCATGCAGCCCACCTAGATCAACTGGTTTAGCTGTAACAACACCCCATGCGTTATAGCCTACAATCCTACTATACTCATCTAGAAACCACGCCATAATCTGCGGGTTTGTATAGACATCTGGAGCTGGTATATCTATATCGGGACCTACTTCACGTGCTATACCTGCAAAGTATTTCCTAGACATCTCCTCTAATTCACGTTGACTAAGCTTCTTAGGATCAACACGTACACCTCCCTTACCACCACCATACGGTATACCTGCTAGACTATTCTTCCATGTCATCCACATTGACAACGCTACAACCTCACCAGGTGTCACATTTGGATGGTATCTTACACCACCCTTGTATGGACCTAGTGCACTATTGTGTTGACTCCTCCATCCAAGAAACACTCTTATCCTACCATCATCCATTCTTACAGGTATCTTTACTTGTACAAGCTTCTCTGGATGCCTTAAAAACTCTACAACATCATCTGGTAGCCCAAGTATAGATGCTGCTTCACGTAGTTGTTTAACAGCCATTTTGTAAGTAGGGTCGTTTTCATAGATTAAAGGGGTAGACATATTAGCTACACCTAGTATTAGATAATTTTCTAGTATAACACTATCCCTAGCCTTAGTATATATAGGTATTGGTGCAACAATACTGTATATACTATATAGGGTGGGTGTGTAGTGGGTATGTATATAGACAGACGTGTACGTATAGTACTTACATCTATATTAGCTATAGTCTTGCTAAATACGTTGCTAACACCACTATGTTCTACAAGCTATAGCCTTGGAGGATATATTGAAGTATACTTCCTACCAGACGACGTTGGTAAAGCATTGTCTAGAATAGTTGAACTTATAGACAATTCTAGACAATATGTTTATGTAGCAGTATATATATTCGATCTTAGAAATATTGGAGACGCATTACTTAGAGCTTATGAAAGAGGTGTTGATGTACGTATTGTAAGTGACTCTGATGAACTAGATAATAGTCCACAGGTAAGATATCTTGAGAGAAGGGGTATACCAGTTGTACTAGATAATAGGCCTGATGACTATATGCATAATAAGTTTATTGTTATAGATGATGAAGTTGTTGTAACTGGTTCAGCAAATCTTAAAGATACAGAGTTCTATAAGAACAATAATGATATAGTGATTATACATTCTAAATCACTTGCTAAAAACTATAGAGAGGAGTTCTTAGAACTATATAATGGATTGTTTGGTAGAGGTAAGTTAACTAAGATTACAAAGACAAAGCTAGATGATGTTGTAGTAGAGAACTATTTCTCTCCAGAAGACAATGTTGTTGAAAATATTATACGTTTAATAGATAATGCTTCAAAAGCAATATACTTTGCAGCATACACTTTTACAGACAATGATATAGCTAAAGCACTTGTAAGAGCTAGAGAACGTGGTGTTGAAGTATATGGTGTTATTGAATCCTATATGTTAAAAGAAGGGAGTTCAACATACAATATCTATAAGTATCTTGAGAACAATGATATAGCTATTAAAGAGGATATGAACGACTATGCTATGCACTTAAAACTATTCATAATAGATAATGAGACTGTTATAACTGGTAGTTATAACCCAACATACCATGCTAGAACAACTAATGATGAAAACATTGTAATCATACACTCTAGAGAAATAGCTAAAGCGTATGCTTCATGGTTTCTTAGGAAGATACATTCAGGTGTTATAAAGCTTGTTATAAAGATCGTTGATCAGAACAACAACCCTGTACAGGGAGCAAAACTTACTATAACAAACCTTGACCGTGGCTCAAGCAGGATAGTTGAAACAGATAGTAATGGAACGTTTAGTGATATATATCCTGACTGGAGCCCTGGTGAGAGAGTTAGAATATATGCTACGTATGGAGCTTTAATGCCTGCTGCAACACTCAAGGTTATTACTTTAAAAAATGGAGTTAATAGTGTAAGTATTAAGATAGAGTATAATCCATTATCAATAATACTAGCTATAGTCATACCCTTAATAGCTATTATAGTACCTATAGTAT
>CAYZRH010000060.1:0-13266 GCA_964480805.1 uncultured Desulfurococcaceae archaeon | reverse complement strand
GTAGAGACACAACCCATCCTACTGAGACCACCAATAACCTAAGACGGGAAACGGTAGCTACATATAATCACTCTAGTAAGACATAAAACTTAAGAACATGGTTAAGAAGCTTATGGAGTTAGCTACTTAAAATCTATTACATAGAGTAGTTTAGACTGAGCTAATATAATAGTCTAAATAGAGACTTGCATCTACAACAGATATGCTAAGGTATCAAAACTCTTAGGTTTAAACATATGGAAATCATTAAAATAAGCTAAACACTAACCATCCATAGATAAGTATATGTAAAAGACACAATCTATTTCCAACTGTAGAAGAAACCGTATAGTACAGTTTTACATAGAGAAAAAAGCTAGTTTAGTGTAGGAGTGAGGAGTCCTTATTAGCTATTCCTAGGGGTAGTTACTACTGGGGGGAGTAGTTGTTATTTAGTAGAAACCCTAAGAGAACTAGGAGGGAATTCTTTGATCGTGATAATGAATTAAATACGTTGTTTAAGGGTTTGGAAGTTGGTGAGGGGCTTATTGTTGTTTATGGTATTCGTAGGATTGGTAAGACTAGTCTTGTTCTTGTTGCTTTAGATACTATTGGTTATCCTTATGTATTTATTGATGTCCGTAGACTTGCTGAGAACCCTTCTCTATTATCTCCATATGGTGTTGCTTTGTTTGTTAGAGAAGCTTTTAGTATGTATAGGAGTTGTAGAACTGGTTTGAGTGAGTGCATCAGATCTATTGTTAGACGTATAGAAGCTATTGATCTGGGGTTGTTGTCTATGAGGTTGAGAGAGGGTGTTAGAAGAGAGTTGTTTACAGACTTACTTACTAGTATAGATGAGTGGGTTTCCAGTATTGGTTCTAGATTTGTAATAGTATTTGATGAAGCCCAAGAACTTAGGATCGTTCCAGTTTGGAGGAAGTTGTTGGCATGGTCTATTGATAGTTTAAGTAATATATGTTTTATTATAACTGGTAGTGAGATCGGTGTATTACACGGCTTCCTTAAACTAGATGATCAGGTGTCTCCACTATACGGTAGACCTAGGCTTGACTTAAGAGTTGATAGGTTTTCCCATGAACTTTCTATAGAGTTTCTTAATAGGGGTTTTATGGAGGCTGGCGTTAGAGTTGGTAGAGACGAGGTTGAGGAGGCTGTAGATAGACTTGATGGTGTTGTTGGATGGCTTAACTTATATGGGTATTATAGAGTAGGCTATGGGTTAGAGCATAGAGAGGCTTTGAATAGATTAGAGAGTGAGGCTTCTAGACTAGTAGCTTCTGAGTTAGAGAAGCTTGTAAAGTATTCGCCAAAGAGGTATCTTGCAGTACTAAAAGCTTTATCAATAGGTTTGAAGAGATGGAGTGATATAAAACGTTATGTAAACGGCTTTATAGGTTCAGTAACAGATACAAAGCTAGATAATATATTGAAGAAACTTATAAAGTATAGTTTTGTAGAAAAGACACCGACTAGAGAGTATAGACTAGTAGATCCCTTAACACCAAAGGCTATAGAGTATCTATTAAAGAAGTATCGTATAACATAGATCTCTTAGTTAACAACTTACTAAACCAGTTTATCTACTAAGACACAATACACTAGTTTAAACTATTTCTACAAAACCTCCTCTAATCTTAAAGAACTTCTCTAAAGCCTTAATCTCTAGATCACCCAAGGGCTTTCCATCTATTTTTATCCTTAAACACAATCCCTCACCCCATGGACCTGGAGATCCTTTGAATAAAACGTTTATCCTACGATCCCTTGTTTCAATATACTCTCTAAGTTCTATTAATATACTCTGTGCTTTATTATGTGTTGATATACCCTTAACTATTATCTCATTCCTTCCTAGTAATATATTCATAGACATGGATTCCATTACTAAACACCCTAAGCCATGTAATCATAAGGAGGATGTATATTATAAAAAGTTGTTGTAATAAAGACTAGATCTTTGTAAGGCCGTGTTTCTTAGCCAGTAAGTAGATCTTGTGTGGTGGTAGCGGTATTTCATAGAACCTTATACCTAGTGCGTGTGATATAGCGTTTACTATTGATGGAGCTACTGGCACTATTGATGGCTCTCCAAGACCCTTAGCACCAAATGGCCCACGTTTATAGCCTGCTTCTACAAAGAATACATGGAATTCTCTAGGTGTATCCTTCATTGTTGGTATATAGTATGTTGATAAGTTAGGGTTATAGATCCATCCCTCTTTACTATGCACAACCTCCTCCATAAGAGCATAGCCCATACCCTGTATAAAGCCTCCTTCAGCATGGTGTTCTGCTCCAACAGGGTTTATAACCCTACCAATATCATAGGCTATATAAGCCCGGTCAACCCATACCTGCCCAGTCTCTAGATCAACAGTTACTTCTGAAACAATAGCTCCAAAAGTATATGTTATATATGGCTCACCACGCCCAGTCTCCTCCTCCCACTTAGCACGTGGTGCACGGTAGTAGCCAAACTCCTGTAGTGGTACACCTAGCCAGAAGCTTTGTTCTACAACTTCTTGCCATGTAGTCTCCTTCTCTGGATCGCTTCTACAGTATATTCTTGGAGCTTCAACAACTATTTCTTCTGGACTACACTCTAGCATTTGTGAAGCTATCTCATTAATTCTCTTACGAAGCCTATAGGCTGCTACAAGAGCTGCGTTGCCACCCATAACAGTTGCTCTACTAGCTACAGTTGGACCAGCATCTGGTGTACTAGCTGTATCTGGCTGCTCTATCCTAAAGTAGTTTGGCGGTACACCAAGTATCTCTGCAGCTATGAGTACTAGACCCCATAGAGAACCCTGTCCCATATCCATTAATCCTGTACGGAAAGTTATTGTTCCATCACGGTTTATGATCAGTGTTACACTAGAATAGTCTGCACCCTCTACACCAATTGAGTTACCATGCCATCCAACTGCTATACCAATACCCTTCCTCAACCTACCCCTCTCTCCAGTATACTCCCTCCTCTTACGATACCAGTCTGATGCTTCAACAACCTTCTTTATAGCCTCTTCAAGACCAACACCATGTTCTTCAGTCAACAACTGTCCATGGACTGTACGGTCTCCAGCACGTAGTATATTCTTAAGCCTTAGTTCAACAGGGTCTATGCCTAGTTCTTCAGCAAGTATATCCATCTGTCTCTCAACAGCAAACTGTACCTGTGGATCGCCG
Source organism: uncultured Desulfurococcaceae archaeon (assembly GCA_964480805.1). Lineage (GTDB taxonomy): Archaea > Thermoproteota > Thermoprotei_A > Sulfolobales > Desulfurococcaceae > CAYZRH01. The sequence continues at coordinate 10,074 of CAYZRH010000060.1, read as the reverse complement.
AATCCACGGAATGCTCCAGAGTATATAGTGTTAGTGTATACAGCTAGTGTATCAATCCTAGCGTTACTTACGCGATATGGTCCAGTAGAGTGAACCGTTGTCCTCCAAGCAACAAATGGCCCTAGACTAGCATAGCCACCAGTGTCAAGGAGTATGTTAGCCTCTACAGCAAGTAGTGTACCATCTCTCCTAGCTGCATGGCGGTACCATGCAACCATTGGATGCCTCTTACTATGCCCAATAATGCTTTCCTCACGAGTATGTACTACAACAGCTGGGCGTCCAGTAAGGTATGTTGCAAGAGCTGCTTTAGCACCGAGCTCGTCGGCAACATCCTCCTTACCTCCAAAGCCTCCTCCAACAAATGGTACTATAACACGGATCATGTTCTGTGGTAGACCGAGTACACGTGCAACAGCTCTACGTACATCAAATGGACACTGTGTTGAAGTAATAATTGTTATACCACCATCTGGTTCAGGTATAGATATTGCTGCTTCAGGCTCTATATAGGCGTGTTCCTGCATAGGTGTACGATACTTGTTCTCTACAACAACATCTGCTTCCCTTAGAGCCTTCTCTACATCGCCAGCACGTATCTTGTAGTGAGCAACTATATCACTATCACGTTCCCCGTGTATACTGGTATGGGGTTTCTCCTTAAGAGTCATTAGATCAACAATTTCCTCTGGATCAGTATATACTGGTAGAGGCTCATAGTCTACATGAACCCTTTCAGCAGCTTCTCTAGCTATATACGGATCATCTGCAACAACAAGTGCTATAGTGTCACCAATATAGCGTACTTTCTTATAAGCAAGCAGTGGTTGATCAGGTATGACGTAGCCTACATCATTAACACCTGGTATGTCGTTAGCTGTAATAACCTTTAGTACACCTGAAACTCTTTCAGCCCCACTTACATCAACACCCTTGATCAAGGCGTGAGCGTATCTTGTACGTAGACTATAAACCCATACAAGGTTCTTATAGAGTTTAAGAAAGTCAGCTGTAAACAATGCTTTACCAGTAACCTTAGCTAATGCATCCCATCTTAGAATATGCTTACCAATATAGATCAGCGGCTTACCCTTATACCTTTCAAAAACCTCCTCAACTATACGTACATAATCAGGCTTAGCCATACAAGCCTACACCTCCACAGCCTCCTTTACATCAAAATAGGTCTTTCCTTCACGAACATACTTGATAGCTAGTTTAACAGCTTTTAGAAACCTTGGATAAGTACCACAACGACATAGACATCCATCAAGAACCTCCATTATCTCTTCATCACTAGGCTCTGGGTTGCGGTCAAGCAAGTACTTAACAGCTACAATAACACCTGGTAGGCAATAACCACACTGTACAGCATGTACATCTAGTAATGCTTTCTGTATAGCATGGAGCTTACCTTCTGGAGCAATCCCTTCTATAGTAGTTATCCTAGACCCATTAGCTCTTACTGCCAATACTAGACAGCTAGGAACAAGCTTACCATCCATAATAACTAGGCAACTACCACACTCACCACGTCCACAACCCTCTTTAACACCTGTAAACCCTAGCTTATAACGTAGTACATCAATTAGCCTTTCATAAGGTTTAACAGTCACAACATAGTCTCTACCATTAACGTTCAACTTAATGGGTATATCCGGGTATTCTCCATTAGAGCTAGACATGCATGATCACCCCTTAGACAGGCGATCTCTTATAAGAAGTAGTGCTCTCTTCATTAAAACCTTAGATAAGTCTAGACGATACTCCGCAGGAGCACGGTAGTCACTAATACGCTTCATCTCACTCTCCAATACACTATAAGCTCCATGTATTGTTTCTTCAGAAAGCTCTCTACCACGTAGGTACTCCTCAGTCTTATAAGCTCTACCAGGATATGGCTCACCCATGCTGTCAAAAGCGATCCTTACATCCCTTATTATGTTTCCATCAAGCTCCAGATAGGCTGCTGTAACAGTATAGCCCATTGAATGCCCATGTCTACGATCAATCTTTAGTAGTGCTGTAGAACTATTATCTGGAGTATCTCTAAACCTAACCTCCATGATCAGTTCGTCAGGTCTTCTATCAAGCTCTCTCTTACCCCTATAGAGCTTGTTAAGCTTAACCATTCTCTCACCACTCTTACTAACAAGCTTTACTTCAGCATCAAGTGCCATCAACAATATAGCTGCATCAGATAATGGATGACCCGCGCCAATGTTTCCACCAACAGTAGCTATACTCCTTAGATAGTATGCTCCAAACCCCTTGTATAAATCAACAAATCCTAAATACTTCCTCTCCTTACCAAGAAAGCTATTGTAGAGATCATCAATTGTTGTAAGAGCACCTATCTTTACAAAGCCATCTTCTCTTCTAACATAAGCTAGCTCCCCTCTAAGACTCCATAGATCAAGCAATAGCTTTGGCTTAACAATATCTGTACGAGCTAGTACAAGTACGTCAGTACCACCAGCAACTGGTATAGCCTCCCCACCCTTCTCAACAAGAAACTCTAGTGCATCCTCTAGACTAGATGGTATATAGACATTAAATCTTCTAGTAGCTAAGGCTCTTCACCACCCTACAATAATGGACTAAGCTACAACATACTATGAGATAACTATGTTCAAGAAAAATAAAAGCTTTTATCTAAGACATAGTTAAGACAGAAACCAAGCCCTCAATACAGAAATAAAAAGGTAGCAACAGAGAAGAATATAGAGGTAATATTATGGGTAGAACCATAGCTGTAGAAATACCGGATGAAATAGCCTACCTACTTGAAGAAAGACCTGAATTAAAAATGCTTATAAAAAGACTTGTAGAGAGAGAGATTAAGGAGTATTTGTTAAAGATACTAGTATATGATAAACTTGCTGAGAAATCCATGCTTAAAGAAGAAGACGTTATAGAAATTGATAAGAAGATTAAGAGAGGGATTGTTAGGAGACTTGAGAGAGATCTCGGTAGTAATTGATACAAATAAGCTTATCTCATGTCTTATAAGATCTGGTGTAGTTAGATACCTATTCCTAAATCCAAATATAGTATTCTATGCACCACCGTACATATTTGATGAATTAGAAGAACATCGTAGTGAAATATTAGAGAAAACACCAAATACATTATTCCAAGCTATAGTATCTGAAGCTAAGAGGAAAATAATTATTGTAGAGTTAAAGAAACCTACTATTAGTATAGCTAGACGTATAGCAGAGAATTTTGATTACAACGATTACCCATTTATAGCTGTAGCATTAGATCTTGGTATACCTATTTGGAGTAATGATAAAGAACTAATAAGGTACGGATTGGAGAGTGAAGAGTATATTGCTATAGACTCTATAGCATTACAGGAGCTATTGTATGGTTTATCTCTAAACGAGGTTGTTAAAAGACTAAGAAGTAGATATTTATTGAAGACATAGCTATTAGTTAGAAACATTAACAGATATTTTACTTACTCTCCACTACCTTATCTACAATACTTAATGTATTATACCCCTTTCTATACATATTCTTAACCCACGATATAGCTTCAGCAACAATACTTACAGCTATCTCTTCAGGTGTTTCAGCACCTATATCAATCCCTACTGGTGCATGTAGCTTCCCAACTATAACATCCTTTCTAACCCCCTCCTCTCTAAGTCTTCTTAAGAATTCAGCAACCTTCCTCCTACTACCTAGTAAACCTATATAGCCTACTTTAGATTCTAACAATAGCTTTTTAAGAATAGTATAGTCAACACTTACTTCTCCATGGACAATAAATACTAGATCCCTCTCTCCAGCTCTATCTATAATGAAGCGAGCCATATCTTCTGGAGAACCACTATACAATTCTCTAGCATATGGAAACAGTTCTTTAGATGCAAGCTCCTTCAATGGATCAGCTATGTATACGTGGTAGCCTAGCATATGGAATAGATCAGCAAGTGGTTTACCAATACGTCCAGCACCAACTATGAATACTCTTGGAGAAGGCTTAACAACATCAATATACACTGTCAATACACCACCACATATAAGGCCTGTATCAATAGCATCCTCCATACCTACACCAGTAAAGGAGTATTTAAGGATTCTCGATTTACCGTCTCTTAAAGCATTTAAAGATTGCTCAACAACACTCTCCTCAAAAGAACCACCACCAAGACTACCATAAACCTCTCCATTCTCATAAACAACAATCTTAGCACCAACACCACGTGGACCACTACCCTTCTTATCAACAACAATAGCTAAAGCAACTCTATAGCCTTTCTCAAGTCCTTCAACAAGTTTTTGAAACAACACTTCATCACATAAGTATCTAGACAATAAAGCCTTATCCAATACATTAAATCCCTCCTAGAAACTATCTACTATAATAGTAGTGTATATCCATAAATATAAATAGCATCTATAAACAATACATGGTAGATAGTAATGACTGTCTTATCAACTATAATACTAGCTGCTGGTGAGTCAACAAGATTTCCAAATAATAAGCTTCTCCAGAAAATAGATGTAGAGGGACGTGAATACACTATTATAGAGTATCTTATACAGAAATACATCAATACACCAGGTATATCAGAGATTGTTTTAGTAGTAGGCTATAACAAAGAGGAGTTTATAGAGAATACAGGATATTATGAAGTAAAGTATGTCTATAACCCAGGTTATAGAGAGGGTATGAGTAGCTCTGTTAAAGCAGGCGTTAGATCTGTTATAAGATATGCTGATATAGTAGCTATACATCCAGGCGATGTACCATTTATAAGACTGGATACGTTAAATACACTAGTAGATCGTTCTTTAAAACTATACAAGACTAATAAACCATTCATTCTACTACCAAGCTATAAAGGAGTTAAGGGAGGACACCCACTAATCATATCAAGACACTTACTACCCTATGTACTAGAGATTGGTGAGGAAACACGTGGTTTGAAAGGGTTTCTAAAAAGGTTTAGTAATAAGAAAGTTTATGTTGAAACAAGTGATCTAGGGGTTGTCTATGATATAGATACACCAGATGATCTTGTTAGAGCAGAGAGTTTATTCAATATCAAGTGGGTTAGGTTTTAAGATATTCTCCAACATATCTACCAACACCCCTCTTACCAACAAGTTCTCCATCCTCAATAACAAGTTCTCCATTAACAACTACATGTCTAGGCCAACCACACATCTCTATACCCTCAAACGGACACCAGTCAACCTTATGGTGTAGCTTCTCTGCTCTAACTTTTCTACAACTATTAATGTCTAGTACAACTAGATCAGCGTCTGAGCCTGGAGCTATCAATCCCTTCCTTGGATATAGTCTAGCTATCTTTGCTGGATTAGTTGATACAACCTCTATAAACTTGTCAAAACCCATTCTACTCTGTTTAACACCAAAAGTATATACTAGTGGTATGATAAGCTCTATAACTGGTAGTCCACCCCAAGCCTCCCATACATCAACTTCTTTCTCATCTCTAGGAGATGGAGCGTGATCGCTTGCTACAATATCTATTACTCCACTAGCTAGTCCACTCCATAAAGCTTCTACATCACCCCTTGTCTTTAGTGATGGAGCACATTTTAGGTAATTACCCCACTTCCCAACATCATCTCTTGTAAAGTATAGGTATTGTGGACAAGTCTCACATGTAACCCATACACCATGACTTTTTAGAAAATCAATGGTCTCCATTTCTAAACCAGATGTTACATGTGCAATGTGTAGGTGTACACCAATAGCTTTAGCATACCATCCAACTTTAGCTACAGCAACTGCTTCAGCTAAATCACTACGTGCTTCATGATGGGCTAGAGGGTCATGTCTACCTTCAACACTCTTTAAACCATAGTCTATTAATGCATCATCTTCAGCATGAACTATGACAACACGATCATACTCTTTAACAAGCTCCATAATCTCTAACAAACCATGATCACTTACACTCCAAGGCTTTAATGTAAAAACTTTAAAACCGACAACACCATGTCTAGCAAGCCCTGGTATATTACCTAGATTATCATCTCTCATCATACCAGCATGCACTCCAAAGTTTATGTAAGAGTCTTGGAGTCCACGGCTAATCTTAATCTTAAGCTTATCAACATTATCAACAAACATCCTTAGAGGCATGTCAAAAACAGTTGTTATACCACCATAGACAGCTGCTAGTGAGCCAGAAACCCATTCTTCATGGTGGGTATAGTCTGGATCATATATGTGTGCATGGAAGTCTATACCACCAGGTACTAGTGGTAAACCATGTGCATCAACAACTCTATCAACAACACCAACATACCTATCACCATCTCTAACAATAGCTTTTACAACACCATCCTCAACCAATACACTAGCTTCAACAAACTCTCCACCATAATACAATCTAGCATCCCTAATAAGTAGACTAGCCAAAACCACTACACCAATATCAAGAGAGTACATAGTATACTATTAACCTTTACTCAAAACAGCAATCCAGTACTTTAACAAAGTAAATACTATACTCAAATCTAGTAGATTCTATTAACTATTCCATCAAAATGTTTATCAAAACTCATAATATAATCTATATTATACCTCTTAATTAGAGCTATTGAAGTAGCGTCAGTAAAGCTTAATCTTCTACTACTATATTTTACAAAAATTCTCCAAGCATCACTAAACACTATCCTATCTACAAACAATATTTTCAATCTTCCTGATGATAATATAAACTTACCTATATCAATAGCTATTTCATACCTCTTAGTTCTAACAAGAGCTAATGTAACAGATTCATCAAAAACATAGTCAGAAGTATACAGCACCATATACGCCGTTTAAAGCATTTCTCAAAAGCTCTACTGCTCTAGAATGATTAACATCACTCTTATTCCTTGCTGCTACGAATACTTCTGTGTCTATGAATACTGACACTACCACCACCATAGAGGTATTCATCAACTTTTATAGATGAGTCACTTACTCCCCAATCTACGGGTTTTTCTAAAAGATCAAGCATGGGGTCTCTTACGGTCTCTATCCCTCTAAATCTATTAATAAGGTATTCTATATTATCAAGACCTATATCAATAAGTTTTTCAAGAATTTCATGTAGTGAAGCCTTAATACCATATAGTCTAAGTCTTGCCTGTAGTTCTTCAAGCTTCTTTTTAGCCTTATCACGTAGTTTTACAGTAGTATACATGATCCTTACTCCATAGTAGAAAAGTATACTAGATAGTATATAAAAATGGCTGAAACTCCATGGTTTATTATCATACTATTGTTTGACTTCAACTATATAGTGATTATAGTTTTATAGCTAAATACTTTTTTCTATAGGTTCTACTATTTTAGCATTAAATACATCTACAAGCCCACGATCTGTTATACGTAGTTCTGGTATGACTGGTAGTGCTAGTAGTCCTAGTGTCATATGGATGTTTGAGAAATCTATACCAATGCTCTTAAGCTTCTCCTCCATACCTATGTGTTCCCTATAGACAGTCATATAGTCTCTATCACTTACTAAGCCAGCTATGGATAACCTTATCACAGCCTCCACTCTCCCATCAATAACAAGTACTATACCACCACCAATACCTACAAGCTCCTTTATAGCAACAACCATATCTCTAGGATTAGAACCAGCTACAATAAGATTGTGTGTATCATGTGCTATTGTCTGTGCTATAGCACCCTTCTTAAGCCCAAGACCAGATACAAATCCTCTACCAATATTACCGCTAGCATGGTGTCTATCAAGAACAGCTATATAGACAATATCTCTACCTGGATCAGCTCTTACATAGCCTCCATGTACAGAAAGTTTCTCTCTAACCCATTTAGTTAATGAACTACCTGGTTGTGCTTTAATAACATTAGCTACTACCTCCCCCTCATCAATAGATGCTTTAACCAGTAGTTCATGTGGTTCTGGTATACTCTTTATATTCATAGTCTTATACGCTCTTTCTGGATAACTGTATGAACCAATTGGTTTATACAACCACTCTCCATTACTATAGACAACTACTCCATCAATAATTGTTTTCTCAACAACAATTCTATCAATACTTGGTGTAAAGACTATATCAGCATAACGACCTGGAGCAATAACCCCTATCAAGTGATCCATTCTAAGGTGTTCAGCTGGATTAAGGGTAACCATTTGTATAGCCTTAATCGGGTCTACACCATACTCTATAGCCTTGTTAACAATATAGTCTAGATAACCGTGTTCAACAAGATCCTTAACACTAATGTCATCAGAAGCTATTGTAAGTCTATGTGTATCAACACCATACTCTGTAACAAGCTTAACAAGTCTTCCAAGATCCTTCCATGCACTACCCTCTCTCATAAAAACATACATACCCTTCCTAAGCTTCTCAAGAGCTTCAAGGGGATCAGTTGACTCATGATCACTCTCAATACCAGCTACAAGATACGCATCAAGCTTCTCACCTCTAAGAAGCGGGGCATGTCCATCAACAACTTTCTTAGCAAGCTTTGCAGAAGCTATCTTAACTAAAACCTCTGTACGAGCATCAAGTACGCTAACAAAATCCATAACCTCTCCAAGACCAATAATACCTGGATCCTGCATAAGCATAGCTACTTGTCCAGCATCAACAAACTCTCCACCACTATCAACACCATAGCTTGGGTCAACAGCTGGTACACAACTTGGTACTTCAAAATAGAATCTTACTGGTGTATACCTAGACTCTTCAATAAAGTATTTGATACCATTAACGCCAAGTACATTAGCTATCTCATGCGGGTCTGCTACAACAGTTGATACACCATGCATAGTTGCTAGTTTACCAAACTCACGTACACAAAGCATACTAGACTCAATATGTACATGACTTTCAATAAAACCTGGTAATACATAATACTTACTAGCATCAACAACAACTGTTTTACCACCAATATACTTGTCCAGATCCCTTATAGGATTGTCAATACGTACAATATAGCCGTCATAGACAACTATATCAGTATCCTCTATTATCTCACGTGTAATAACGTTAACTAGCTTAGCATTCTTTACAACCAGATCAGCCTTGATCTCTCCAAGAGCAGCTTTTATAAGGTTACGTGGTTTCTCAAAAAGACTAAACACTAGTTTATCACCAAGAACTCCTTTTAATAACAAATAGTGTTTAGTAGAAAATAAATCTAGCTCTCTATTAGAGGGAGAGATAATAGTGTGTAGACACTATATAGACTATAGAGGAACAGTTATGAAGCCAGAACATAGGCTTAAGAAGAAGTTTAAGAGAAGGATAGGTTTATTCCGTAGAGTTAGACGGATTGGTGTTTATAAGAGGGTTGACTAAAGTGGGTGTACGTGTAAGACTAGAGATATGTTTTAAAGAGAAATGTGTAAGAACAAATGCTCTAGTAAATTCTGGCTATGAAGCTTCTGAAAATGAGCTAGCTATACCACTAGATCTAGCTAAAGAGCTGGGTGTATGGCCTATGGATGAACTTATTGTAGATGAAGCATTTACAGCTGGTGGTTATACACCAGTATATGTTGTTAAAGAGAAGGCTTTAGCCAAATTATTAATTAATGATAGAAGTGTTGAAGATATAGCATGTACTCTCATTGTAAACCCATATATTGATGAACCTTTAATAAGTGATCATCTTATTGACTCTCTAGGAATAATTGTTGTCAGCTTTAGTAGGGGTTTATGGAGGCATAGAAGCGATCCAGTTGATGTTGTTAGAGAAAGCTCTATATAGATAGTGTCTAAGATAGGTGGATAAGGAGTCTTGAGTATAGAGGTTTCTAAAGCTCCTGAATGGATTATATGGCTGGTTACACCATATTGTAATCTTAGATGCATCCACTGCTATGCATCAATATATGGTAGTGATAAACAGTTAAGCTATAAAGATATTGTTAGAGTGTTAAAAGACGCTTTTGAGAATGGTGTTGAACATATAAACTATACTGGTGGTGAACCACTACTACGTAGAGATATACTTGATATACTAGAGGCTACAGTAGAGATTGGGTTAACAACTAGTTTATTTACAAACTCAACACTAGTCAACGATACAGTAGCTAGTAG
>CAYZRH010000059.1:0-13921 GCA_964480805.1 uncultured Desulfurococcaceae archaeon | reverse complement strand
GTTCTAAGAAGTACTTGTATAAGATAGGGATACATATCAAGCCATAGTCATTATAGATTATAGTGTATGTAGGGAGCATGAGGTATTGTTGTATTGTTTGACAAGGGTTTTGTAGAGTTTATGTAGTTAATTTATTAAGTATTGTTAAGCCTATTCTATTACTAGAGGTTGACCGAATATGAGTAGTTTGTCTGAATTGTTGAAGAGAGAGAAAGTACCATATCGTGATCGTGAGAAGTTGTTTCTTGTTATTGGATTGTTTCTTACTGGTAGGATTTCTATGGGTAAGGCTGCTGATTTGCTTGGTTTGAGAGTTGATGATTTCTGGCTATTGCTTAAGAAGCTTGGTGTAGAGTACCAACTTATTGATGAAGAAGAGGTTGAGGAAGAACTTTATGAGTACAAGAGATTATTTAAGAGCGGTTCTTGATACTTCATCAGTAATTGTACTTGTTAAGCTAGGTATTATTGATGATGTATTTAAGCATGTACTTAGGGAAGCAGAGATCCCTCGTGGTGTATTGGTAGAATTAGAGAGGAAGAAGAATATAGTGTACAATAAGGTATTAGAGCTAATTAGAAGAGGTTTATTGAAAATAGAGGAGACTATTGAGCAACTACCACGTCTAGGGCTTGGTGAGTCTTCAACACTATTACTAGCATTAGAGAAGAGGAAAGTAGCTGTATTAGATGATAAGAGAGCTAGAAGAATTGCTCGTGAACTAGGTTTAAGAGTTATAGGATCGATAGCATTAGTGAAGAGACTATACAACTTAGGTTTATTGAGAATAGACTTAGGAGAGCTATATATACGTCTTATAGAAATGGGTTTCTATATAAAGAGGGATGTATTTGATAAAGTGTTTGGTAAAAGTAGGAGTTGTTGATAGCTCCCATAGATCTTTCATATAATATCCCTTATGTTTATTGAGAGCTGTCTCTAGTTATCCTATGTATAGGCGGTCTTTTTGATGAGTATGTATTCATCGTCTTTACTGTATCTATACTATTGTATATTCCTTGTCTTCTATTATCCTTTTTAGAAGAAGCGGTTATGTGTATAGATACTCTAGCTCTTACCATATAGCCAGCTCTATGTATAGGTGTTTAAGAACAGTATGTTAAAGTTTTTATATTATGGAGGCTATTTATCCTTGTAAAAGTTTTGTCTATGAGGGTTGTGTAGAGTTGAAGGTGCTTATTGCAGCTCCTATACATGTAAGGGCTATTGAGTTGTTTAGGAAGCATGGTTTTGATGTTGTTTATAGTGAGTATCCTAGTGAGGATGAGCTTTTAGAGCTTATACGTGGTGTTGATGCACTTGTTGTCCGTAGTAAACCAGTTGTTTCTAGAAGGGTTATTGAGGCTGCTGATAAGCTAAGGGTTATTGGTCGTGCGGGTGTTGGTTTAGACAATATTGATGTTGATGCTGCTAAGGAGAGGGGTATAGCTGTATTTAATGTACCTAGTGCTCCTACAAGAAGTGTTGCTGAACTAGCTATTGGGTTGATGATAGCTGTTCTACGTAGGATAGCCTATGCTGATCGGTTGTTGAGAGAGGGTAGATGGGTTAAGAAGGAGTGTATGGGTTTTGAGTTGTATGGCAGGGTTCTTGGACTAATAGGTTTTGGACGTATTGGTAGAGAGGTTGCCCGTATAGCTCACCATGGTTTTGGTATGAAGGTTTTATACTATGATGTTGTACGTGCTCCTAGAGATGTTGAGGAAGAGCTTAGAGCTAGTTATATAGAGCTTGATGATCTATTGAGAGAAGCCGATATAGTCTCTCTCCACGTACCACTACTTCCACAGACAAGACACCTTATTAACGAGGATAAGCTTAGGCTTATGAAGAAAACAGCTATACTAATCAATACATCACGTGGAGGAGTTGTAGACACTAACGCACTAGTAAAAGCTCTCAATGAAGGATGGATAGCTGGTGCAGGACTAGATGTCTACGAGGAAGAACCACTACCACCAAACCATCCACTAACAAAACTAGATAACGTTGTACTAACACCACATATTGGAGCAAGCACTTATGAAGCACAGGAAAGAGCTGGAATACAGATTGTAGAAAAGATTATAGAATACCTCAGTAAACAAACAACATCAAGTGATTCTAGGAAATAAGTGGCTTAAATAGAATAGTTACCAGTGAACTATTATTAACTATAGCTGTCGCTCTCTAATATAGTATCTCTAAGTATACAATTAAAGGCTATGTTATTAGCCTTCTAGCTATACTCTTTAGATCCCTACATACACTAGACTCTATTGTAGATAACTCACAGAATGCATAAAGGTGGAGTCTAGAGGATGGAGCAACCATTGTTAATGGAGCTAATCCACCAGACTTTTCTCTATTCCACTTGTATATACCAGTATATTCTCTTGGAGAATACTGTAGTATATTGTGTCTAATAAGCTCTCTTATCACAAGATAGAGTCTATTAATGATGGAAGCTCTTAAGCTTTTATCTCTATACAAACTAGTAGTTTCCATGGGTTCAACAACTATTTTATCTACAAAAGCATCTGTAAACACCTTTAGCTCTAATGAGTACTTGTCTAATAGATAGTAGAGCTTATCATATAGATCTTCAATAGTTGTTGAAACCATATATTCTATAGCTTTCCTTAATCCTATCTTCCCAATTAGATCGACTAGTAACATGGTCTTACTTGGAGAACCTCCTATAACACCTAGTATATCATCAATTATGCTCTCTATCTCTATATTAGAACCACTTGACGCTACAAGTCTCTTTAGAAGAGTTTTAGCATCACTATAACACATTTCTCCTAGATAGTATGTTAGTATGTATTCAATAGGTGTGTCTAATACAATTCTTTCTCTAAATAAGTAATCACTGGTAATAAACACAAATCTAAGTCCTCCACTACAAGTATACTCCTGAAGATCAATGAAGAACTTTATAAGACTCCATGGACTCCACTCTGTATGTCGGAGAAGATTCTGTAGTTCATCAAATACTATAGCACCAGCTCCATGACTACATATTATCTTAGCTAGTCTACTTACTACTTCACTAAACTTCATTATAGGACTAGTCTTCTCTAAACCAATATCAATACTTATCGATCCAGCTTCTATACTAGTATGTCTTATGATATCCCTTATCTTATCTAGAATGAAACCACCAATAGACAATTGTTTCTCAATATAGCTATTCAGTTGAGAAACCATATCATTTAATGCATTATCGAGACACAGATACTCTTTAGCTAGAGATACATATGCTATATTAAGTTCACTTGACCTCTCTCTAAGCACTCTCATAGTTTCATAGACAAGCCTTGTCTTACCAATACCACTAGGTTCAACAAATAATAGGCCACGTTATGGAGTAACAGGTGGTTCTATAAGTGAACCTAGTTCTCTAACTTCATTCTCTCTACCAATAAATGGAGTCTCCCACACAGTCCATCATCTCCCCTTTTAACAACTATGATACACAATTATTTATATACTACCTAGAGACCTAGAGTAGATTCTATTAATGATGTATAAAGTCTAGCTCTTATACTTCAAATCCAGCACTATTGTTTATAACTAGGTATTATAACTAGTATAACAGTATAGTCCATTTCTTCAACTTACCAGTTAATGGATCAACTTGTAGTCCAAGAACCTCTAGAGTAGATACACCAATAAGAACCTTATCAATAATATCAGATACAAGGACAGGGACAATCTCACTCTCACCCATAATCTCGATAAAGACTCTACTACGATCCATCAATAACCTGCCAGCACTTGTTTCAACATAGGATTTACCAGTAATCTCAAGACCTAGTTCTTTAGCTATCCTACGTGAAATAACAGTTAATGTAGCACCAGTATCAACAAGTCCATCAACATCAATAACTACAGACTTGTCTGGTTTACCAATCCTAGCCTTAACCCATACATGACCCATATGTATCTCCTACTATAATAATTTAAAAACCCCTATAATAGTTCTTTAAAATCTCTTAGCATAAGCTTTTATTCCTAACATATTATCTAGTACTCTATCTATGCTAACAACTCTTTATTCACTAACCATCTAGACACTAGTTATTAAGGTTGTATTAGTGAAGGATAGCTATCTCCTATATGATCTAGTCTTCAATGAACGATATACTATAACTGTTGTTGTAGATACTATGATAGCTATTACACCTACTGTTGCTATGTAGAGCTGTGGATTAGATTTATAGTTGTTTATAGAGGAGCTGGGTATACTACTTGATTCTGCATCAAATAAGTACTCTCTATCTTCAGTGAAGGCTATGTATGAGTATATCTTCTTACCTGAAACAATAGCTTTAGACATGTATCCTGGAGCTATATAGGGTTTACTAGAACGGTGGATTGTAGGGCTTAAGTATACATAGCCTAGACTAGTTGTTTCAAATTCAACTGGTTTGCCATAGAATTGTTTGACATGGTTGTATAGTTCATCATATACACTAGACTGATCGGGTATACTTGATAGCTCCTCTACTTCTTGTATAAATGGTATTATAAATCCTCCATCAACAATGTCTCCTTCATAATCAACTACTATGTATGGGTTTGTGAGTAGTGTATAGTTGTTTATAATGTATTTTAGCTCTATTCTAACACTATACACTATATTAGATGAAAGAGGCTGTTCAACTAGAGTGTTATTGGTTTTAATGTATCTAGTACCCTCCTCATGGACAACTCCATGTCCACTTACACTCCTCACTACTACATCAACAACTCCATTACTATAGTTTCTTACAATCAAAGCTATCCTATCAACAACACTATTATAGACACTACTAGATACGTTAAGATAATTGTCATAGTCTTTAAACCTCTTAACCCAGAAACAACCATAACCATCACTATAAACTTTAAAGTCTTCACCAAACTCGTAAACCCTAAAACCATCCTCCACATAATCTCTAGTAGGTCTCATACCAAATACTTGTTCTAACAAACTATACTCTACTGAAACATCAATACCTTGTAGAACATAGACACTAACTTGACTACCTCCCTTAACTGGTAATGTATTAGAGAACATCATAACTAGTAATAGTAGAAGTAGACTGTATAAACAAGTATTCTCTAAACTCACAATTTAACACCCAATACTATATACTATTAAACCTAGCTATTTAGTGGGTTGGCATAGAATTGTTGATGTAGAAGCTAATATTTTTATTTCTTAGTGTGTTCTATACAGATATGTACTGTATGTAGATGTATACAGGTCCTGTAGTTATAGGGTGGTTAGTTATTGTCTGAACGTGTTGTAGTGAAGATACCAAAGTATGATATACCAGTTAAACGTGTAGAACCTGTAATGATCCCTCTTGACCAGATGCTTCCACATGAAGAGATTGTTAGTAAGCGTTTAGAGGATCTAGTAGATCTTATTAAGAGGCTTAACGCTGTTGATATGCCTATTATTCTAGCACCTATACCTAGTTCTAATAAATACCTTATTGTTGACGGCCATCATCGTTGGGCTGCTTTGAAAGAGCTTGGTGCTAGGAAGGCACCAGCTATTATTATAGACTATTTTGATCCAAGTGTTAAGCTTTATACGTGGTATCCTGCTTTTTCTGGAGACTTAGATGTTTTTCTTAAAGAACTTGGTAGAGCTGGTGTTGAGTATAGTGTTTGTAGTGACATGTCTAGTTCTGTTAAAGGTGTTGAGGAAGGCTGTTATGCTTTCTTGTTAATAGGTAAGGATGGATCGTGTATAGAGATCTATGGTGGTGTTTCTGGTCAGAAGAAGGTCTCTCACATACTTGATTGGTTGAGTAGTAGTGATTTAATAAAGCTAGTCTACTATGGTTTAAAGGAGGATGCACTAGATGATATGAGGAATAGTTTTGTAGAGTATGTACTGCTTAGGAAAACACCTTCTAAAGAAGAGGTTATGGAGATTGTACGTAGAGGAGAAGTATTCTCACCAAAAACAACACGCCATGTACTACCATACATACCAGCTAAAACCTATACTCCATTAAACAAGTGCTTCTAAACAACCAGCTTAACACTAACTTATCTTCTCAACAACTTTCTTATAAGGTGATTCTAGAAAGAAGCCTTTCCTACATCTTGGACAAATAACTAGTACTGGTCTCTCACGATCCTCTCTAAGAACCTCGTGATCAGCTAGATAAAGTACTGTTTCATACATGTAATAGAACTCTTTTGGAGGACCAGTAAAACCACAGTATGGACAAGTAATTTCTCTAACCAAACCCCATACACCTCTAAGTAATAGCTAGGTTATAACGGTTATTCAATAAATCGGTTTACCTCCATTAAAACCTATACTTTAGTGCTAATAAGTACATGATCAATCCTATGTATTCTCTAGCTTTCTCCATAAGCTCTTCTATATCACTCTTACTTAAACCAGCTCTTTCTAACCCCTTGGATACTGCTTTATCCTCCAGTAGATCTAGTGATAGGTTTCCAGTTGAAGCCATTAAGGATAGTTTAGCAGTCCATGGACCTACTCCTCTTATCTTCTTAAGTTCTTTAACTGCTTCTTCTATATCCATGTATTTTATAGCCTCTAGATCGTATCCACTAGTGACTAGCTTAGCTACTCCATAGATATATTCTGCTTTCCTATAACTAAGACCTAGTTCTCTAAGTTTTGAAATACTAGTGTTTACCAAGGCTTCTGGTTTTGGGAAGCCGTAGAATACTCTATTGTTATAGACAACACAGTCTCCATAGGCAGTTACTAGTCTAGAAATGATGTTAAGAGCTAGTTTTTGAGGCAGGTTTTGTGATATAATGTTCTTGATAAGTGCTTCATACAGGCTTGGAGCTGGTCACCCTCTACAACAACACACTAGAGCTGGCCTTAACCCACGGTGTTTTAGAGCTATCCTATATAGTATAGGGTATTCTCTTACTGTTTTAAGGAAGCTGTTATAGTCTAGGTAGATGTTGTAGATGTGTTCTATAATCTTTTTAACAGCACCCCGTTCTCCACTATAAACTTTAACAGTTATTAATGGATTATCTGGTTCACCATCTATACACTCCATATAGGCGTATCCATTTAGTAGTTTCCAACAACAATTACCTCTATACATGCATGGAGTAGGCTTACCTGGTAGTGCAAATTGTTTTAAATGGGGAGTACCATGTATGGAGTTTTTGGTTTAATCATTAATTCTTCCATAATACTCTACACCAAAGCTATGCGGGATACTCACTATATATTATATAATATGTATATATAGTGTTGTAGGATTTTAAGAAGGGTGTATTGTGTATGTCTAGTCTAGTGTGTTGTTGTAGAGGGTGTATTGATAGAGGAGATGTTGATCTTGGTTTAACACTTGCTATATACAATTATGGTTTCTGGTTTAATGGTGAGAGAGGTATAGTAGTTGTTGATGAAGACAAGCCTGTTATAGCCTTTATTGATGTTAATGGATGTTACAGTATCTATGCTAGAGAGTGTAGTGGTTGCAACACTTATGTTGAAAGACTTGAGTGGATACTAGGTGTTAGAGAGGATCTTAGTGGTTTCTATAGGTTAGCATCAAGTGATCCGTTGTTAAAGATGTTTTCTAGTAGATATCGTGGATGGAGACCTAGATCCACTAGTTTATGGTGGAGTCTTGTTATAGGTGTCTGTCAACAAAATGCTAGTTTTTGGCAGGGATGGAGGATGCTATATAATATTGTGAAGCTTTATAATCGTAGAGTAAGAGTTGATGATGAGCCTATACTACCTCCTAGACCAGTTGATGTTTTAGAGAATCCCCATTTACTGGTAACTGCTGGAACTGGTTATAGAAGTGATACAATTGTTAGAATAGCTAAGGCTATGGAGAGTGGAGAGGTTAATTATGATAGACTAGCTAGTAGATCATCTATTGAGATTGAGAGTGTTCTTAAAAGGATTAAGGGTGTTGGTTCATATACTGCTAGATTATCACTAGTACTAGCATTCCGTAAATACGATCTACCTCCTATTGATAGGTGGCTTAAGAAGATAATAGCTGTGGTTTATCGTGTTAGAGAAGAGGATGCTGAGAGAACATGGATTAGTAGATGGGGTAGGTGGAGTGGTCTAGCTTCACTTGTAACAACTATAGCTCTTGATGCTAAGCCTCTTAGAAAGGCTTTAGAGAGGATTAGGTCTGGTAAGCTAGTTCCAATAGATAATGGTTCTCCATCGCCAACGACTCTATGGAGGATTCTTAAATAGTCTTTTATGGTAGTTTAAGTATTGTTGGATAATCTATACCTGTTGATGTATGTATCTTAATCCCGATCAATGAGCCTGGTTTATAGTTCTCTATAGGTAGTAGTATGTAGATTGTTGTCTGGCTGCTTGGTTTTAGCAGTATAGTTTCTGGTTTATCACCTATTGATACAGTATCATTCTCTATACTAGCTTCTAGTGAATAGTTTTCATATACTCTACTGTTTATGAATACACTATCTATACTAACTTCCATACTACCAGAATTTCTTACAATAATGTATCCTAGATAGTTTTCTCCAAAACGTTCTACATATGAGTGCTTGATCTCTAGTCTATCATCACGTTCATGGAGTTTAGCTATATTACTAGCCCATAATGCTAAACCTATAGATACAGTTATAACTATACCTACAATAATCATTGTCATAATCATTATCGATACTGCCTTCATAGGAACACCTACTTGAGATAATTAATATCTTTGTTTTAAACAATATATAGTTTGCACTCTATAACTACTAGATATGGTGGTTTTATGGGCCGAGTTGAAGTATTTGTTGACTGTAGAAGTCCAGCTATAGTACGTAGTTTTGAGAAAGAGGGTGTTGATATAGCTAAAGCTTCTAGTGAATGGGTAGATTATCGTAGGAGTTATATGTTAAGGATAACAGACCTTGTTGTAGTAGAGGTTTTAAAACCAGGTAGAGAGTTGTTGTTAGATGTTTATAATGAAGTATTAGAGGTTATTGATAAGGTTGATAGAGTTCTTAATAGACTTGTTAATACCTATAAAGATGTTGTAGGTTCTCATATACTTCCACTATCACTCTATTTTACAGTAGATGGTTTTATAGAGACTGGGTATTCTAGTGGGTTAGAGTGGTTTCATGGACAAGAACTTATAAACAATATACTAGAAGATTATAGAGTATCCTTTATCAGAGACTATGATGGTATAACTAGAGTTAAAGTATATACTGATAGACCCTATAGAATAGAAAATGTTTCTAAAGGACTAGCTATTCTAGATAAAGCCATTAAGCTATATAGACTAGTTAAAGTTATTCAAGAAGCTAAAGCTTTAGAAACAACACTATCTTATCTAAAAGAGCTTCCCAGATAACCTCTTTTATAGAAGAGATTTATTGAAAAGCTTCTCTAACAACAATAAGTTGTTTAGTGAAAAGTATATGCTGGAGTTTAACCATATGCTATTAATAGATAGAGGGGTGGTTTAGTGTCAATAGTTAAACCAGGTGATCATAAGAGGAAGTCTAGGAAAGAGATTATAGAAGAAGTTTTAAAGGATCTATCTCCTGGAGTTCGTGATGAAGCTCGTAGACTGTTAGAAGAACTACCTGTTGAGAGACTAGGTGTTGATGAGTTAAGAGGTTTTCTTAAAAGGAGGGGGTTTAAACTACTTAAGTAGTTTAAGTAGTGTTAAGAGGTGTTGGTAAAAAGTTTTGTTATTTAATATAGGTTGCTATGGTCTCTCTACTCCTCTATAGTTATAGCTCCTTCTGGACAGGCTGTTTCACATACACGGCATCCAATACAGTTGTCTGGGTTTACAACAACTGCTTTATCATTCTTCATCTCGAATACTTGTTGTGGACACACACTAACACATGTTCCACATCCAGTACACTTACCTGCATCAACTATTGGTTTAGGCATTTCTCATCAACCAATTTATTATAAAGCCATTGATTGGTAAGAAAAACTTTACTATATAGTCTATGAGAGCTTTTAAAACACTTGTTTAAATAAGTTGTTTTAAGAGTATTTCAATAACTAGACATCTTCCTTTCTATAAATCTATGAGCTACATAGTCTACTACATTTCTCCACTCAGGTTTTAGATATAGTTTTGAGATAACTATTCTTGGAGGACAACTAGCTAGCTCACTTAAATGTTTATATAACAGCTCTCTAATACTATCATCTCTAACCATATCAACTAAGTTATAATCCTCTCCCTCAACTTCAGCAATTTCTAGAATAAACTCTACCAACTTAGCTCTTTCTTGAAAAACTCTACTGGATCCACTCCATACACATGCATCCTCACTATAGTTGCATCGTATGGATCGCATACTTCTTCCTCAAGATTAACAGCTACTACTTCATCTATCTCTCTAAGTAGTCTAATAAGTTCTCTACGTTCCTCACTAGACATAAGCCTTGGGTCAGTCATAGCGGCTACATGGAAGCTAACATTGTATTTAAGCAAGTTCTTTATAGCTTCAAATGGTAGTTTAAAAGCATCCTTCTTAGCACCTGTTCTAGCCGTAAATGTTTCTGGATAACCAGCTTTAAGGCTTACCCGTACATGGACTCTACTATAGTTTGAAAGCTCTCTTACATAGTTCTTATCATACCCAAACAATATACCATTAGTTTCTAGTATAAACAACTCTATATCACGATCCCTTTCAATATAGTCTAGTAGTTTTAGAAGGTGTTCACGACATAGTGTTGGTTCACCACCACTAATCCTTGTTCTCTTAACACCATAAACTCTCATAACCTTCTTAATCCTCTTATAAACATCTAGGGAGCTATAGTAGTCTCCATAGAGTTCTGGAAAGTCACGGCTAAACCCGCTCCAACAGTAGAAGCATCTAAGACAACATCCAACACAGTATCCAGTAGCTATACCACCGTAAACACCAGTTGCGTAGAAGCTAGTATACTTTCTAGCATCACCTCTACACACTATATCCTCTGTAACACGTACAAGCCATAGTGGATCAAATGGTTTAAACCCTCTATAGAGCATACGTGGATAACTAGCTTCCATAACACACCAACCACTATATACAAGGAAATAATTATAGTATAGAGAATAATATCTAGATATGGAGAGTAATAGAGTTTGATATAATATGTGTTTTAGAGGAATAGCTTATGGTGTCTAAAAGAATATTTGTTAATAGAGAGAAGGAGCTTTCTTATCTAGAAAACTGGTTAAGCACGTTTCCTAAGCCCTCAATAAGTGTTAATCGTAGAAGAGACATACTATTTATTACAGGAGCAAAGGGGATTGGTAAATCAGCTCTCTTGAGAGAATTCCAGGATAGAAGTAGAGATAGTGATCGGATAGTTGTGTATATAGAGTTTAGAAGACCATATAGGAGTGTAGAACAGTTTATCCAAGACATTATAGAGCATTATTATAGGGCATTATCTCTACATAGTAGTAGACTAGAGGAAATAGTGTTGAATATTCTATTAGATATTGCTAAGACACTAGTAAAGAAGGTGGGGCTAGACTTAGACACTATATCTTATACAATAGCTTCTAGTAAAAAGTATAAGGAAGACCCACTAAGACTTATTACATTATTAGAAGAGAAGTTATCGTATATAGCTTATAGAGAGGATAAGAAGCTTGTGATAATATATGATGAGTTCCAGAATCTAGTTAAAACACTTACTACAGAAGATAGGGATTACATAGTATTTGTTGAAGACTTGTTAAACTACATGTCTAAAGTTCAGGAATGGGGTTTTAACACTAGATATAATGGCTATTGTATATACATTATATCGTCAAGTGACTATACATTATATAGGTCTATAGCACGCTCCCATCTATGGGATATAGTATCTACTTACCATATTAATGAGTTGTCTATAAAAGATAGTATTAAGTTATTGGAAGAGTATTGTAGACTATACGATATTGTATTAAGTGGTGATACACCTCACTACATAGCTAGCTTCCTTGGAGGAAATCCAGCACTATTGATTAAGCTTATACTAAGGTTTAAGGAGAAAGGGTATAGTAGTGTTACAAGAGAGGCTGTTGACCGGGAACTTGAGTCTATTATAAACTATGAAGTCTTTAGGTTAAAGGATGTTGGTAGAAGACTTGGTATTGACTTATGTACTATATATAAATGTATAGGTTCTAGAGTAGTTAGTCAAGAAGAGTTTGAAGATAAATTATTTAATGAACTAGGTAGTGGAGAGAAAATAGAATATGTTATAAACGAGTTGCTTAAGGAAAATATTATTTCATGGATTGACTACAGACTTCAATACCAGAATAGACTTATAGAGAGAGCCTTGGAGAGGCTATGTAGGTGATATACTAGATCATTCTCTTAATATACATTATATCATCTATAGATAGTCTCCAACCCATAGAACCAATGATTTCTTTAAGATGATTAATGTTTTCTGTTTTTGGTATAGCTACTACACGATAATGTGATATGAGATAGTTTAGTGCTACTTGTACTGGTGTTTTACCATACTTTCTACCAATATCTTCTAAAACACTATGGTGAGCTACTGCTCCACGCTCTAGTGGTGTATATGCTTGTATTGTTATATTGTTCTTTATAGCATATGGTAGTAGTTTATCCTCTACACTACGGTTAAAAACACTATAGTATACTTGGTCAACAACTATCTCTGCTCTCCTAGTAGCATGGATTGCACAGTCAAGCTCTAATACATTAAAATTACTAACACCAATATACCTAGTATAATCCTCTAGATAAGCAACCTCAAAATTACGTACTTGCTCCTCAATAGATAGATGCTCATTAGGCCAGTGTATAAGGTATAGATCTATATAGGATACACTAAGTCTATGGAGACTAGCCTTTACAGCCTTTAATACATCATCACGGCTGTGTAGGTGATGTGGTAGTATTTTTGTTGTTATAAAGATGTTTTCACGACCAACAGCTCTAGCAAGTCTACCAACAAACTCTTCAGCTCTCCCACGATCATACATTTCAGCTGTATCAACATGGTTTACTCCATGCTCTAGAGCATACAAATATACATTAAAAGCTCTCCCATAGTCACGAATAGCCCATGTACCAAGACCAATAGCTGAAACACACTCACCACTACTCCCAATAGGTTTACAATCACTATAGTCTACAATAGTCTTCAAATAACCACCTATACTATATAGAGTTTTATAAACCTAAAAATGCTTTCATAATAAGAATACTCTAATCTGTGTTAATATATAAATATTATAATTTACTTTATAAAAGAAGGAGATACTATGCATTAGAGCTTCAGAAGAAGAAACTAATTAATGAATATAATAGATTTATAAATAGTATGAAGAAGGTTATAAAGTAGAATAAAGGTAAGTCCATAAATGTGTACTTTGGTTCAAGAGTGCTATCTATAATTAAATACTTTAAAATCGACCTAAATCCTACAGTCTTAATGCAACATACATGATTGATACAATGAGTGTAGGATTTATTCAACAGTATGGTTAGTACTCACTATTAGGTATAAAGTATATAGGAAAAATTTTATGAGACATTTAAGTGACGATATAGTATTAGATCAGGCTAAAAGTATGGAAAGGAGCATTAATTTTAGTAACATCATATACTAAAGCCTTAAAATGAGGCAGTTAATAATAACTTAGAGGTCATGTAAACACTATAAATTTCTGCTCTACATATATATTTGTTAGTAGGGATAATAGTTTTGGACATAGAGCAGGATAATTTAGAGAACTTAGAAAGGATGTTTATTAAGTATTATGAGTGGAAAAGCAGTTGCATGAACACGGCTGATTGTAGAATACTCTCTATATGTAATGATGTCTTTACCGTTATTAAGCAATCTATTGGACAAATCCATTTGTTTGTACGGAAACTGCAAAAGAACAAACAAGTATATACGAGCAA
>CAYZRH010000058.1:0-13953 GCA_964480805.1 uncultured Desulfurococcaceae archaeon | reverse complement strand
CCAGCTACTATATATTCTCCATTAGGACTCCAAGAAACACTAAACACAGCTCCACCAAGATCTACTAAAGCCCATGCTATTGGTAATTGATCTATTACTTGCTGCAACAATTGTTTGATTGTTTGTCCTAGCATTTGTGTCTTAAGATGTGTTTCTATAGGTGGTTTTAAATACATTACCTCATATTTTAGTATTTGCTGTAATTCTTGAAGTTTATTACACTGATATAATATTTTTATATCATTTAATAATGTCTTTAATATATTTGGATACATTTTTATGTATTTGCTGGTATACTCTCGTGCTGCTTGATTCGGTATCTTTAGTATAGTTTCCAATATGGTTGTTGTCACTATCTCTAATAGATGTATGTTTTCCTGATTCTCTAATATAGCTAGTGTGTAATCTATAGCCTCTATTGGCTTTTGTTTTATGTATTCTATTAGTCTTAGTCTTGATTCCTCAGATCTTGTATTTGAGTACAAGTCCAGCGCTAATTCCATGTATTCATTGATTTTCATTCCTATCTACCATCACTTCCTAAGCCTCTAATACTTTTACATATTTCTATATGCTTTATTAGTGTTTCTCCATTTTCGGAAGCAGATTTATTAGGGTTATATGTAGAGTTTATTAGTGTGGTGCCGGGGCTGTGAGGTTTTTGGTTTGGGTTAGGTATCGTAGTGATGCTGATCGTAAGCGTGTTGAGAGTGTTGTTGAGAGGTTTAGTGATAAGCTGAGGTTTGTTAAAACTGGCGGTGTTGTATATGTTGTTGAAGCTGTTGATGAGGGTGTTGCTAGAGCTTTTATTGAGGAACTTTATGCTAAGCTGGGTGGTGTTGTTAGAGCTTATAAGCTTAGTGATCTAGAGTATGTTCCTAAACTAGAGCGTGAACGTATATCCTACTCTTTCAATACTAGTGTTGAACGTGTATGGGGTTATATAGAAGCTTTTATGGCCCGCTATCGTGGTGTTCTTGTTTCTGAGACAAAGCGTGGTAGGAGGTATAGTGTATATGTACGTGGTGAGGGAGAGGTTAGTGTAGATACAAGTGTTTTTGAGAGAGGGGGTGAAGCCATAGCCTCTTTCGAGTTTGAAGGCTATGGACGAGCCCCGGCTACTCTACGTGATCGTGTTGATGAGTATATGAGGTTGCTTGGTGGGAGGGTGGTTGGGTAGTGGAGTGTAGTGCATCCTATATTGAGGAGCTTAAGAGATCTGTTGAAGAGGTTAAGAGATGGGATATTGAGACTCTTACTAGACTGTATAGTGATGATGAGCTTGTAGAGTTGTGGAATGATATTCGTAGAAATCTACGTATATATCTTAGAAACTGTAGTAACAGAGTTGACCCAGATATTGATAGTTTTATTCGTGGAGAGTTCCAGTTTGCACAATTGCTTATAGCAACAGCTTTTAAACAGAGG
The DNA here is from genome assembly GCA_964480805.1 of uncultured Desulfurococcaceae archaeon. Taxonomy (GTDB): domain Archaea; phylum Thermoproteota; class Thermoprotei_A; order Sulfolobales; family Desulfurococcaceae; genus CAYZRH01. Next base: position 12,525 of record CAYZRH010000058.1, on the reverse strand, counting down.
GGTGTTGAGAAACCGGGTATTACTGATAGGTTTAGAGATGAAGAGTACGAGGTTATAATGGATTTTGAAAAGTATAAGATATTTGATAAACTAGACATAGACCGGATCGTAGAGTATATTGAGAGGAGAGAGGGTAAGGTATACGAGTTTATACGTGAATACTATAGTAAACAGTATAACGCCCTAGATCGTGCATGGGGCCACTTACTAGGCAGTATGATGGAGGTTATTGAGAATAGGTATATGGATCGTAGGAAGAAGATGGAGGAAGCCGTACTAGAGTATATACGTAGACGTGGTCTTGAAGCAACACTGTTTGAGATTGAAGAGGTTGTTAAGAAAGCTGTTGAAGTTGGTAGGCTGCGTAGAGAGTTTATTGAGAGAGAGGAGTTGTTAAGGGGTTTTGAAGAACGTGTTATGGATGAGATTAGTAGATTACGTAGTGAAGTAGCAGGCGTTATTGAGGGATTGAGGAGTGGTAGGAGTGTTGATGTAGAGGAGGTTGTTAAGAGGTATGAGGAGGTTGAGAAAGATATACACCGCTACGCTAGCATGCTTAGAGAGTTGCTTAAAAGACTTGGTGTTGAGAAGGAGGAGCTTGAGAGAATGGGGTTAACTAGTTCTACACGTGAGGTTGTTGATGCTGAAATACACTTGTTGTCTAGTATGATTGATTCTATAGAGAAGCGTTTACGTGAGTATGATGGTTTAGTTAAGAGCTTAGAGGTTGAGAAGGAGGCTCTCCGTAACCGTGTCGTAGAGCTTGAGAAGGTGTTGAGTGGTGTTGAGGAAGGAGCTGTTGTGACTATTGATGAGGCTCGTGGTCTTGTTGAGTCCTATCTGTCTAGGCTCTACTCTAGATTAAGGGATCGTGTTGAGATCTATAATCCTGTTGAAGATAGAGTTGTTAGGATTAGTGGTTGGGATGTTAGAGACTTGTATAGTGGTGGTGTTTGTAGTAATAGGTTGTTGTTTGTTAAGAGGAAGGGTTTGATTGGTAGGAGGGATTATGTTGTTGTAGAAGCATATGCTATTGTACACGAGGATACACTAGCTAGTAAGGGGTTTGATGCTGAGAAGGCTGGTCTTGGAGAGGTTTTGTCTATAATATCTAGTCGTATACACTATATATTGTCTAGTGATCACTACCATATACTAGTTATTGCTAGTCCAACAGGCTTCTCTAGTAAAGCATTAGAGTTTATAACAAGTGGTGAGTACTATAAGAGGTTTGCTTTAAAGAACCTATCCATATACCTTGTAGACCTGCTAGAGGGTAGGCTATACTATAATGAAGTTGATGAAACAACTGTTAGGAACAAGGATTTTGTTGAACTAGAGTATCCATGGGAGTCTATAAAACGTGTAGTAGACTACATGGTTAGTGAGGAAGCCATACTAGAAGCTAACCGTAGAGGGCCGCCGCCATACCTACCAATAGACTATATTGTTGAGAAGACAGGTGTTTCTAGACAACTAGTACGTGTTGCTTTAGAGAGACTAGCTAGTAGTGGTAGGGGACGTGTATCTAGACTGAGTAGTGGTAAGACTGTATTCATATACAGAGGAGGTGTATAAGTCTATGAGCCAGGAGACTACTAAGGAAGTTCTTGAAGAAGCTGGTAAGAGGTTGTTGCCAGCAGCTGCTTATCTTATAAGCCCTGTTGCAGGCTTTATAGCATCATCATTTATCTTCTTTACATGGCTTGCTAGTAGGTTTCGTAGAGAGGAGAGGACTTGTTTAGAAGTTAGTGAGGAGAGGCTTGTTGAGTTAAAGATGTCTATGGAGGAGGTTGGTAGAGAGCTTGAGTTAAAGAAGAGGGTTTTAGAGGAGGCTAGTGGTGTTCAACGTGAAGCATTGTTGACTGAGGTTGGTTTTCTAGAGAGGGAGCTTGAGAGACTTAGAGACTTGTATCGTATAGAGTTTATAAGGTATATGGCTTGGAGAGTTGCTGAAAGGATTGGTGATAAGAAACTGCTTAAGTATCTAAAGGATTTTGAGAAGAGGCTTGAACGTGGTGAAGAGCCTAGTAGGGAGCAGCTTGAGATTCTCCATAGACTTGAAGAGTATAGAGAGAAGGGTGTGTTGCGTGAAGTTGTTGTCCAAAAGATACTTGAGTCTATGTATAATAGATAGTTTTTTACCTAGATACATAAAGTATATGGATATGTATGTGTATAATCTATGTATAGGAGGTGGGGGTGTGTAATCTAGATGTCTGACTTGTTTAAGAGACTTGGTAAGAGGTTTGGTGTAGGTAGGTCATGGATTGAGAAAGTTAGTGTTGACGAGCTTGAACGTGAACGTGTTAATCTCGACAACCAGATACTAATGTTGTCTAAAGAGATTAGCCGTCTTGAGAGTGAGAAGAAGAAGTTGTTTCAACAAGGTATTGGTAAGAGTGTTACTGAGAAGATGTTGCTTGCAGAGAAGATCAAGGATCTTGATTTCGAGATTAAGGCTAAGCTTAGAGAGTATAATAGGTTGATGAAGCAGAGGAGGGCTTTATCGAATCTTATAAGGCTTAAGAAGTGGGAGAGAAGGCTTAAAGAACGTGGTATATGGGAGCGTATTAAGAGCATTGAAACAGATAAGTTGATCAGCATACTCAGTACTGTAGAGTTTACAGAGGAGCAGTTTGACAGGAATATTGACAAGATTAATGAGATTCTTGGTGAATGTGCTGCTGAACTACAAGTTGATGAAACTACACGTGAGATTATGCAGTTGTGGGAGAAGGTTGAAGAGTCTGAACTAGCTCCAGAACAAGCTGTTGAAGAACTTAAGGCTCGTGTAAGGATTGAGGGTGCTGAAAAGGAGGAGAGGGAGAAGGAGGAAGCTTAGAATAATAGTGTGTTTTTTAACTAAATACTGGATGTAATGGGATGGACTGCATGGGTGTTGATGCATCTAGTTTCCTTTATGAAGAGCTTAAGAAGGCTAAGAAGAAGTTTGAGAAAGCATATAGTAGTGGTGATTATAGAGTTGCTAGGATGCATGCTAGACGTGTTGCTGAATTATTGAAAGAGCTGGCTAAGTACCGTCCATGGAGTCGTAGTGAGTTTCTTAGAATGGCTAGTGAGTATGAAGCTATAGCTGATAGCTTGGGTAGGGGGGTAGAAGTTGTATCCCATAAGGGTGCTAGTGGTGTAGAAGTTTCACGTAAGGTTAGACATGGTGTTGGAGTTGGCGGTGAAGCTGAAAGCCTTGATCGAGAGTTTGAACTAGAAGCTGAGAAACTCATAGCTAAAGCAGGTATATCATGGGATGATATTGCTGGATTGGATGAGGTTAAGAAGAGTCTTATAGAAGCTATATACTATAGTTTGGCTAGACCTGAGAAGCCTGTAAAACTAGAGCCTCCACGCAGATTCCTACTCTACGGACCACCAGGTACTGGTAAGACAATGCTAGCAATGGCTGCATCAAACATGCTAAAAGCAACATTCTTCAACGTTAGTGTTGATCGTGTACTCTCCCGCTATGTTGGCGACTCACCAAGGATGATAGCAGCAATATTCCGTGTAGCATACCGTAGAGCACCAAGCCTCATATTCTTTGATGAGATAGAGAGTCTTACAATTAAGAGAGATACTGGTAGAGAGCCTGCTACAGGTGTTGTACAGACATTCCTAACAGAACTTGATGGATTCAAATCTAAGAAACTAGATAAACCAGTAATAGTTATAGCAGCAACTAACAAGCCATGGCTACTAGATGAAGCAATACTATCAAGGTTTGACAAGAAAGTCTATACACCACTACCAGACCATAAGGCTAGAATAGAAATATTCAAGTTGAATCTAGAAAAGAAGGGATTTGAAATAGAAGGTATAACATATGATGAACTAGCAGACATGACAGAAGGCTATAGTGGTCGTGACATAGCTAATGTATGTCGTGAAGCAATAATACTAATGCTACGGCGTGTAAACCCAGACATATACAAGAAGATAACAACCATAAAGACACTAGAAGAACTAGAGAAACTAAAATACAGAGTAGAACCGATCAAACGAGAAGAACTACTAGAAGCCATAGAAAAGATCAAACCACCAATAACAAAGAAAGATTTGGAAAAATATCTTGAGTGGATGAAACAACATGGTTAATTCCTCTTTAAACCCCCAACTGTGGGGAGTTGGTTGGTGATGAGAAGTGAAAAGAGAGTAGAGTCTTTAGAAGTAGTTGTTGATGGTAAGGTGAAGGCTAGGTATGATGTTGTTATACGTAAGCCTGTTGTAAATGTTGGTTTAAAGGTGTTATCTAAACCAGATCGTCTTGGTATAGGATTAACTGGTAAAGCTATTCTAGAGCTAATTGATGATGGTAGCGAAGCTGATCCTGGTATATTAGTTGTTAGAGTAAATGATACTCTATATAAAACAGAGCTTTCTAAAGGTGAAAAGAAGTCACTAGAGGTAAGTGTTGTACATGGAGAGAACAAGATTATTGTATTAAGGGGAGATAAAGTTCTGGATACTACACATATCTATATAGAGCCAGTAAGGCCTGAGGTAACTATTAAGCCTTTATCTGAATATGCTTTTGATCAGCTAGTACTTAAACCAGATGTCAACTGTAGTTTTGAATTCATTATTGAATCAGCTAATAATGTACCATATAGAGTTGATGAAGTTATAGCATCTATTAATGATACCAAGTGTAGAGTTAATATATTATCTAGTGAACTAGTGAGAACCATATATAGGTTTGTAGTCTATGTAGATAAATTAGATGTTTATAAGCCCATTAATAGACTTTACATCATGGTTAAATATAGTGACATGGATGGTAGAATCTACAGTTTATCTAGAGACTACAATGTTAAATTATGGATTGAAGGCTATGGGTATATAGATGAATACCTTTCTAAACTTAAGGAGAGAGCTGAAAAGCTTAGAGAATATACTGCTATAGATAGTGTTATTGAGGAAGCTACAAGTATTGTAGAAGAGTGTTCTAAACTTAGAAAGATTACTAGAGACAAGGATATATGTAGTGGTCTTGACAACTTGTATGATGTATTGTTTAAGTTCTACTTAGAAGCTGTTAATGGACATGATTTTGATGGAGCTAGTGCTATACTAGATATAGTTGAGGATTTTTGTAGAGAGGTCTTCATACCCAGTTATTGTAGAAAGACAGAGTCTTTTAGAAAACATATAAGGTTTATAGAGAATTCTATTAAGTTGTTTAGAGAGTCTCTTTCTGCTAATAAACCACTTAGTGAGAGAGTAGATGTTTGTAAGAGAGCACTAGATCTATGTAATAAAACTGGTTTAGATATAGACTGGTGTAAGAAGATTAAGAGTGTTTATGAAGATCTTATGAAGGAGTATAATGGTTTGATTAAACAAGCTAGAGAGTTATACAATACAATGTCTAGAGGACTACGTATTGGTAGTTACCGTGTTGTTTTTGAGAATCTTAGTAAGTTTATTGATATATGTAATAATCTTGGCAGTATAGATGTTTGTAAGAATACTAGTGGAGTACTAGAGAGTACTAGGAGGATAAATGAGTTTCTAGAGAGCGTCAGAGTTGTTGTACCAGAGAGTAGTTTGTCAAAGACATTCCGTGTAAAGATAGAGGTTGTTAATAGTCTTGATAAACCAGTGGGTAATCTCTATGTAGACTTCACTAGTTCTAAACAATACTTCCTAGTTGAAGAGAATAGGGTGTTGTTTACATTGATACCTAGTGGTAAACGTGTTTCTAGAACAATATACTTTAGTGCTAGAGAAGAGGGTAAACTACCTCTAAGGTATAGTGTATGTCTTGGAGACTACTGTATTGAGAAGTCTACTTACATAGACATTGGTGTTAGAAAAGCTATTAGAGAAAAACCAGTTACACCTACCATAGCTACTCCAGTCCTCATAGGCTATAGCATATATTCTCTACATAGATATAGACTAGATTTTGTAAAAGGCTCTAGACTACGAGAACACATGAGGTTTGCTGAATATACTTGTTATAGCTTGCTTGGTGAAGGTGGTTTTTCAGTAACACTGTTGTGTGTGGATTCTAGTGGGTATAACGTTGTTGTTAAAATACCTCGTGAGTTCTTCTTAGAACTAATGGTTTCAGAACCCGGTAGACTAAAGACTTATACTGGGAGGGATCTAGAGGCTTTTGAGAGAGAAGCAAGTATATTGAAAGAACTGGATCACCCTAACATCGTTAGGCTTATAGACTATCGTGTTAAACCAACACCTATGCTTATTCTAGAGTATTGTGAACTAGGTGATCTATCTAGGTTGTTAAGCATTAGTGGTAGGCTTGATCCCCGGGTTGTCCTTGAGATAATGATACCGATCGTGTCAGCTCTAGCAGTTGCACACAATCATAAACCACCTATTATACACCGTGATATAAAGCCTAGCAACATATTGTTGACTAGAGACTATGTACCAAAGCTTACAGACTTCAATATAGCTAAGATAATGTCTACAGTATCAGAATCAAGTAGAACAAAAGCATATACAGAAGCATATGCAGCACCAGAACAACTACGGACAGGAGACTCCAAGCTACCACCACCAGGGCCATACACAGATATATGGAGTATAGGAGTAGTAATGTACGAAATGCTAACAGCAAGGAAACCATACAATCCAGAAGAACTAAAACAAAAAGACCTAGACAAGATAGAGAAACCAGAACCACCAAGCAAGTACAACAAACAAGTACCAAAAGAACTAGACAACATAATAATAGAAATGCTACAACCAAACCCAATAAACAGAATACAAGACACAAATAAACTACTAACAAGACTAGTACAAATATACCATGAAACAATAGAGAAGAGGCTGTAAACTATGAAGACAAAAACAATAACAATAATACTAACAATAATAATACTAATAATATTAACAATAACAATAATAGTACAAATAAACCAACAACAAACAATAATAAAACTCTGGGAGACAAGCGATCTTGGAACCGTTGTAGATAGTGTTTCATGGAGTCCTAGTGGGGAACACATAGCAGCTATTATATGTTCTAAGGTTGTTGTTTTTGATAAGAATGGAAAAAATGATCTGGGAGACAAATCTTGGAGACTATGTACGTAGTGTTTCATGGAGTCCTAATGGAAAATACATAGCAGTTGGTGGAGGGTTCAAAAAGGTTATTGTTTTTGGTGGTAACGGTGGTTTAGTTGTTATTGTTTTTGGCGGTAGTGGTTTTAGTATTAGTGTTGATGGAGAGTTTCTTGGTTATGATCTAGTTGGTACTAATGTTTCTAGTGGTTCTCATAGTATTTCTATCTCTGGTAACAATGTTAACCGCAACATCAATGTGAGTGTTCCACTACTTGGAAGTGTTTATGTATCGTTTTTCTATGGCTTTGATGTTCCTGACAAGAAATGGTGGATTTATAGTTCTAGTGAACTCTCTAGTTATAACTTGTCTGCAGTAGTTGTCTCTGATATCAGTCTTATTGATAGAGTCTATATTAATGATACGCCTATAGAACCATCTAGTGATAAGGAATTAGTGATATTTCTAAAAGCCTATATTTCTTACAATATTACTATTGTTCCTAAGAAATCTAATGTTTATAGATTCTCTGAAACAATAATGCTTGATCCGGGTATGATTTTTTCATTAAAGCTGTTTAGAGTATATGGTTTCCAGTATGAGTATGTTTTAGCTCCTAGTGAGGAGTATCTTCTAGAACACGGTTTTTCTAAAGTAATCCTAAAGAATGTTCATGGAATACTATATGTTGACAGCATACCCGTTGGTGTGTTTAATGGTGATGTTTCTCTGCTTACTTCTCCTGGTGTTTATAGAGTTAGGATTGTACCTTTTGTTCCATTTTATAGTGTTTTTGAAGAGTCTGTTAGTGTTGGTGGTAGTGATGGTGTTGTTTATGTTTCTTGTAGGTTTAACCATGTGTTCTATTTGTCTATACTACTTGTTTTAGCATCTTGTATAATGTCTACACTGTTTGTTTTTAGGAGAGGTGTTGTTGGTAGGAAGCGTTGTTTTCTAATAGGCTTCTTTATTGTCTCACCTGTTATTCTTAATCCGGTTGTATTGTCTATATTATTGTCTAATGAAGTTGCTATTGTATTGTGGTCTCAGTACTGGGTTTGGTTTGTTCTAATGCTTGTTTGTAATTTTGTTGTTTACTTGTTTATTGTAGCTAGGGTTGTTAGGTATAGGCTTTGGTTTAGATTTAAAGCCTTTATTTATACATATTTACTCTCTATACATTGTCCTTATAGCTATTTATGTGATGTACTGGTTTGTTCCAGAGTATATCTGGTTGCTGCTGACACTATACTCTATAGCTTACGTATCCTCAACAATAATGTTGCTTAAACCACGTGTATATATCGTAGAGGCTAAGCCATTAGAGATTCTAGAAGGTGTTACAAAGGATATCAGAGTAGTTATTGTGAACAAGGGGTTATTGAAGACACGTAAACACTTAACTATAAGACTGGCTGGTAAGACATTGTTTGATAAGACAATAGAGATTAATGGTAGAGATTATAGAGAAATAACAGCCGGGTTGCAGAGAAATAGAAACTAGTGTAGAAAGCTTTGTATTCATATTTTAGACTGGTATTTCCACTTTTAGAAAATCTACTTTCTTAAAATCTTCATCTAATGTTATCACAACCTTTATTCCATGTACTCTACAAGTTGATACAAGTAATGCATCACTAGGTAGTAGACCATATCTTATCATTTCTTTAATCATATAAGTATATGGTGGAGTTTTGAGTACCTTAATTCTGAACGTATCAATTAGAGTAGCTATATCATTATAGATCTCTTTAGTAATAACTTTACATAATCTGGATTCTTTCTTAAATAGTCTAATATAACATAGTGTTTCTTAATACCTTTATCTTTCATAGTTCTAGCTTTTAAGAGTATATAGGTTGTTTCCCAAAGTACAGAAGATGTAGTGTAAAGTCTGTATTTATCAGTGTATATTGAAATGTAGTCTCTGTCAAATACAAGATACTCAATGAATATAGTTGTATCAATACAAGCTCTAGGCTTCACCACTATAAACCTCATCTAATAAGATGTGTTTATCTCTTGGAAACCCTTCAACATAGTATTTACCAAGCAGTTTCTTAGCATTAAGAACTCTCTTTACAACAATCTCAACAACAACTCCATCATCTAGATCAAGCTTTTCCAAAGGCTTTAAAACACCATTAACGTATCTAGCACGAATAACTCTACCCATATCTACTCCCTAGTAGTATATATGAAGTAATAGTGTTTTTATACCTAGGTTATATTTAGATCTTCTTGATTATGTATTGTTTCGTGTTTACTACTGGTTTCTGCATACATACTATAATCTCTGTATTCTGTTTCCTATATATTCTAGTGGGGATATTTTGGTGTTTATAGATCGTTGGGAGAAAGATTTCTTTAAGAGCTATAGGAGTTAGGTGTTTGTTTATAGTAGGAGATGGGTTGGTAAGACATTTATGTTTAAGAGACTTGACTATAGCTTGTATGCTATTATATCTTATGATGGTGAATGTATAGTCTATGATAGACATGGCTCAAGGTTGTCTCTATAGATGAGTGTCTAGGGCTTGGTAAGAGAGGGGTTAGAGATGAGGGTTTATTTGTTATTGATGAGTTTTAGAGAATGGATCGTGTTTACTGGGATAGGCTGGCCTTCATCCATGATGTTAGTGGGAGGCTTATAGCTAGACTTATAGTATATTCAGTCAACAAACTTAGTAAGAGAGGGTTTGTGCCAACTCATAGTGATCACTTTATATACCAACTTGGAAACCTAGTACTATTATCTAATAAGAGAGAACAAGTTAGAGAACACGGTTTTACAGAATATGAAGTACTAGAACCTAATAGTCTAGGACTTTATCTCATAAAAAGACAAGGTGATCACGCTGAAGTAGAGAAGCTAGAAGTATCAAGTGAAGGAATTGATGAATCTATTTTTGAAAAAATCTCTAGATAGCTTCTAGAAGAACGTAGTAAACTATTAGGGTAGTATGGGCTATGGTTTCTAGAGAATACATTATTAAACAAATTAATCTAGATAAGATATTTAAATACGGTACCAAACATGTGGATAAAGCCCTTTTATTAAGGAATAATATTCTAGTACTAATAGAAGAGACTGGTAGACCAGAGATTAGGGATTTAGAGAAAATTGAGAATACTATTAGTAGTGAGAACCTAGATCTAGTAAAATCAGTATTGAGTACTAATCTTAGAGCTGTTTATGTTTTTATACATTTTAGTAAGGGTGATACATTTTTAATAAAGTAGCTTTGTCTAGAAAGCTATATTTTAAGAAGCGGTATAGTGTATGTTTAGAGTTAGCTGGATGTAGAAGAGATTTAGAGTATAAAATTGTAAACTTACTTAAACACTAAATAGCTATACAGTTATGATGTAGGGACTGAGTTAGATGTTATAGAGTGGAAGCAGTTGTTTAAGGGACTTTACCTAATATAGAGTTCTTTATAAAAATATCTAAACATACCATATCTATTATAGAGATGTAGAAAGTGGATTGGTGTTTGGTATGACTAGTGTTGTTAATAAGAGGGCTTTCCTTAAGTTATTGGAGGAGGATGAAGAGTTTAGGTATAGTGTAGCAGCTAAGATAGGCTTATTGAAAATACTGGAAAAGCTAGACAAACACGATGAGAAATTCAACAAAATACTAGAAAGACTTGACAGGCATGAGGTTGAGATTAAGAAAATATGGGAGAAGTTAGAGCAGCATGATCGTAAGTTTAATGAGATTCTTGAGGAGATTAAAAAGATTTGGTTAAAGCTTGAAGAGCATGGTAGTAGGTTGAGTAGGATAGAGCTTGAACTTGGTACTCTGTCTGAGAGTTTCTATTGTAAGGCTTTATGGGATGATCTTAGGGAGGAGATTATTGGTAGGGGTGAGAGGGTTGTCTTTAAGAAGAGGAATATGAAGATTGACGAGTCTGATATAGACTTGTTTATAGAGACTGATAAGAGGGTCTATGTTATTGAAGTGAAGGTTAAGCCGAAGCACGAGGATGTAGGGGAGCTGACTGCAAAAGCTGATGTTGTTAAGAAACACTATCCTAGAAAAGAAGTTGTATCAATACTAGCTGGTGCATTGATTGGTAGAGAGATTGAGGAGTATGCTAAAGGTAGGAATGTAAAAGTATATACTTACTAGTTACTACATAGCACCCCTCCTCTTTGGAAAAGCTCTTTCCTAAAACCTCTAGACACAATAGTTATTTCATAGCCTCTACTAACTAGTTCTTTAACCAATATAATTGCAGGTATTTCACTACCACCAAGATTGTCTAGATGAGGGTGTATGATAGCTATTCTTAAAACAAAGACTCCTATATAGCTAATGCTTTTACTAATAATTGTCTCAATAAAATACTATTTGTCTATAATATGTCTTTAAACATTTCATCTATAAGTCTTGGATCAAGTTTTTCATACTTCTCAGTTGTTCCAACATCAAACCATAGGTCATGGTATTCATAAGCGTATACCCTACCACCAGACTCTATAACATATGGTATAAGATCACCCATAATATCTATCTTTACAGCACCACTACCCTCCATAGTGGAAGCTAGTTTTTCTAGATAGTAGAGCGTCTTTGACTTAAGCATTAATACACCAATAGTAACTTTCAAAGGCATCCAAGGCTTCTCAATCATTCTTAAAACACGGTTATCACTACCAGTCTCTACTATACCAACTGGTACCTGGTATTTTGAAGCAATAGCTAGTGTTGCATCAGCTCCTCTACCGACATGCTGGCTATATAGCTCCCTTAGATCTATCTTTGAAAGTATATCTCCATAGTATATGAGTATGTGTTCTACATTAGAAAACTTGCCCTTACGATAAGCATTAAGTAGTGCACCACCAGTACCGGAATAACCTGGTTCATCAACAACATAGTCTATATGTACACCAAAACGACTACCATCTTCAAAATAGTTTACAACTTGCTCATACTTATAGCCAACAAGCAACAGTATATCAGTGAAACCATAGTACTTTAACAACTTAACAATATACTCAAGCAAAGGCTTTTGACGAGAACCAATAGGTATCATAACCTTCTGGAAATAATACGTTAGTGGACGAAGTCTCCTACCCTTACCACCACCAAAAACAACAGCTTTAACACTCCTAGTCTCCACAAACCAACACCTACTATAAACAATCTAAACACATACTTAATTAAAATTATTAGAAAGGATTAATTAACTGATAAACCTTTCCATAAAAGAGAATAACTTAAAGACCTACAAAACAACTATATAATAGATAGGTGATGAGCGAACCCGTGTCAGAACATGAAAAGTGACTGTGATGAAGAGGGTCGGCGTAACTGATTAAGAGGGATAATAGTTAAGTCAAATAGATTATTATATAACTTTATTACATAACTAAGTGCTATCATGCATGATCTCCTCATAAGAACTTTGTTTTTAGTATAAAGAAACGAAATTATTAATAATTGCTTATCTAATAGA
>CAYZRH010000057.1:0-14487 GCA_964480805.1 uncultured Desulfurococcaceae archaeon | reverse complement strand
CTAATATCTAGTACTTTATAATATATCCAGTCTCTACTTCCTCTATAATAGCCTTTTATTTCTACAATAAACCACCTATGATCCCCTATATTAGCTATTGTAAACTCTATATGTTTAAACCTAGTGTTCTTTGATAAAAACTCTATGGCAACTATGTATGCTTTAAAACTCTTATCTCCAATGCTATACTTTGTTTTAAACCAGCTAATATTATACTCTACACTCTTATTCCATGCAGTAATATTGTGGTCACTAATAGTTATGTTTAAGAACCTTACCTCACTCTGTAACTCTAGATACTTCTTAATCTTTAGTATAACTAGTTGTCTAGCAACATCTTTTGGAGCTTCTATAGGCTTTTGTAATGGTTGGTGGAGAAGTGCTTTAACAACATTATCCCCTCTATCAATCCATAACGTATAGTTTACTATATATAGTTCACCAGCTAAACCGGGTACTGTAATACTATAGAAAGCCTTATGTGTCTCCAAACCATCTACAACTTCACTACCCATATAGTCGTATAGTATTTTAGCCTCACCACCACTACTAGACCTGTATTCAATAACCATATGGTGTATAGAAGATACTAGATCATATACTGTATTATAGTATATAATCTCCTCTCTAACACTACTAAGACTATAGATATAGATTATTAGACCAAGTATAGCCATTAACAAGAATAGTATAATAACTAGTTTTAATTTAGGACGCAAGTAGTACACCACCACACAGCATACTTATAGTAGATGTATCAATAACAACTATTTAAACAACTCTAATAAACAACCCATAGCCTAATACTATACATAGGTGTTAAAGGTATTGTATATAGACTATAACTACCGTACACAATCTGGTTTATGTTTCTACAATCGTGCTAGAGAATATAGTTTTATAGAAGAAATCACTAGTAAGGGAGGGGTTATAATAGTATGGGGTCCAAGGAATATTGGTAAATCAGAACTACTAAGGTATGTTGCTTATAGATTATCTAGAGAACACCCTTGACAGTTATAGTGTGTAGTAGTGAGGGGTGGTTTATAAATAGTGATGCTATACGTAGCATGCTTGACTATGGTGCACATGAACTTCTAGTTAAACCACTTGACTACAACTACTTTAGAGAGTTTGTACATGAGTATTTTAGGTTGAAGAGTATAGAGCTAGATACTAGCCTTGATCGATTATATAGTGATCTTGTTGGAGGTGTTCCAGGAGTGTTTATATCACTTGTTGAAGTAGGTGTTGATGAGTGGATTAGGAGGAAGCGTTTAGAGTTTCTAAGGATTATACACTATATTGTAGATAAGTATGGCTATAATAGGGATGAAGTACTAGAATTTATATCAAAACTACCAACCAAGCTCTCCCTCAAGAAGCTAGATTATAGATTGTATAGGTTATCTGAAATTCTTTTAGAAAAGAATATTGTCCACCACACTATATCTGATGAGGAAATTGCTGTTGATACACAACTACCAGTATATAAGACGTTATCTATAGAACTACTTAGTTAACAACCTCTTATACATTTTAATCTTCTTCTCAATAGCTTTCTCCTCATCAACACTATCTAGTACTTTAAGGTATTTTCTATAAAGGTCTTCTCTAGCCTCCTCATTATCACCATAAATTATTACTCCTTCATCAATTATTGTCTTAAGCAAGCCTATAGGTGCACTATCAATCAATACAATATCTACTTTATCGAGAGGAAGCCCTAGCTCATCAGCAAGATCTACAAGAAACCTTCCAAGTTCAATACCGCTACGAAACCTACCTTTAACAGCTAGATCAACATCATTACCGCACCCTTCTCTAGCAACCGATCCAAACAATACAATATACTCTATATTATCCCACTTACTAGCAACAATCCTGATCTTATCAACAACATCATCCATACATGGATCGCTTGGCAGCTTCTCTTCAATAACTTGTATAATAGCTGGTGTAAGTTCTTTGACATTCTTAAAAGCTTCTTCTTCTATATCACGAATTATATGTGCATAGCCATGTATTAACAAGTTTCTAAAACCAGCTAATCCTTTAAGAAACTCGCTATGTTTATGGTCTAAACCTAGTTTATTAGTTAGATACTCTGCTAACCCTTTATATGTTGAAGGCTTTTTCTTTTCTAGTGAAGCAAGCATAGCAGCTAGATCTAGTATGGATTGTGCAAGTAGTTCTACTAGTCTTTCAATAGCATATACAGTCTCTCTTCCATGTATATACTCACTATATAATTGATTAAATAACTCATAGTATTGTTTGATAAGCTCTAGTTGCTTCTTAAACCTCATTACATACTCACACAGTTACCTAGTTAGGATTATAGTATTACTTAAAGCCTATCTTACCCATTTTCTCAGGATTTGTTAAACCTGCTATACTCATGGCTAGTTCTTTATCACCTATAAGCCTTGCTAGTTCTTGGAATAGCTGTTGTTGTATAAGGTAGAGTAGGTCTCTACGCACCATAGACATGGAGTCTACTAGGTCTATTGGGTGTGGTACACCGTTTACACTAGTTATACTAGCTAGATAGGATACTAGATCGCCTACACCATATCTACTACTAACCCAGTACTCGATCTTTGTTGATATCATAAAGTATGTTGGATTAAATGCTTTATATACAGCTACACCAATGCTTGATGCTGGACTACACTCTCCTATAACACTTGCTATCCAACTAAGCCTCTCATTAAGTGATCTTATCTCTCTAACTGATAGCTCTTCTCTATACTTTTCTATAAAGTTCTTTATATCATCACCTATATCAGTGTATGAGCCAAGATCTATCCATTCACCACGTTTCAGTATAAAGGATGCTAGTGCTTTATCATTTAATGTTATACTCTTATCTAGTAAACGTACAGCTATGTCGTGTCCATAGCTTCTCTTAACAATACCAACAAGTGCTGTATCAGTCTTACTAGCCAACTCTAGTATCTCCCTAGTAGTTGCTACTATACGGCTATACAGTTTCATAATAGTACTCTCTCTACGAGACGGTGCTCCATAGCCTGGCGGTGTACGTGGGAATAGCTCTCCATCAACAATAACTAAGTCTACATCAAGCTCTCCATTAGCCTTATCCTCTAGTATATCAAGTATAAACTTCCTCTCATAAAGCTTAGACAATGGTGTAGCAACTGCTTCAGTCTTATCAGTAAACCTTACATAACCAACACTATCGGATGCAGGGTATTCTCCACAACTACTACATCCATGGAATACATGTGATCTAATGATGACAAGTAGTCTACCACCAGTAAGTTCTAGAGGTGGTGATGTAAAGCCTGTGTCAAGAGCAACTGTACATGGTCTCCTACCACTAAAATCCTTGATCTTTTTAAGAAACCCCTTCTCTAACAACTTCTCTCTAATAAAACTCTTCTCTTCAAGAACCTTCCTAACATTATATGATTCAACAATCCTGTGGGCCTCACGATCAACTCCCTTAAGGACAATAACTGGTAGAGGTTCTTCCTCATACTCAAAAAACTCCCCCCTCTCTTCTCTAAACAACTCACTCAGACCTACTTCACCTCCTTGACATGTACTAGTATGGGTATACGTAGTGGGTTCATAAGACCTGCTAGATAGAACTCTCTACGAGCTAGAATAGCTAGTGACTGTTCATTAATACCAGCTAAATCCATATAGCCTCTTAATTCATTAAAGTCATTAGGTGTTTGTAGTTTACTAAAGAACCATGTATTAATATTGCTACGTATCTCCGGATCAATATCTATTATACGCTGTGTAGCAAGAAGTACTCCAAAACCCCACTTACGGCCCTCACGTGCAACACGTGTTATAGCATAGTGTGACTCACCACAACCACGGCATGCATAGTTATGGGCTTCATCAACAACAACCAATAGCTTAACTGGTTCACGGCTAGCTTCTATACGGCTCCAAACCTCCTTAACTACACCAGCTACAATATATCTTCTAGCAACAAGATCCTCTGTACTAAGATCGACAACTACAAGTCTATTATCTAAAACCCTATCAACAATATGTCTAGGTAGAAGATGTCTACCACTAAGTGATTGAAAGAAACTAGAACCAAGCTTTATATCAATAGATACTCCAAGACGAATCTTACTACTCTCCTTACCCCTCAACTCATCAACAGCTTCCATAGCTATTCTACGAAACCAACCACGATCCCATTCTATAGGGTTTTCAGCCATAGCTTCTAAGAGCTTGTCAAAATCAAGATCTCTTAGAAACTCATCAAAATCAAGAACTTCTCTAAATAATCTCTGTTGTCCTCTACTAGTCTCTCTAGTCTCTTTAACAACTCTAGATAGTATTTCTAAACCATTCTCTAAACTACTATAGTATTCGTAAACATATTTTAGTAGAGCATATATTATGTATGGTTCATATGTTCCAGGATATAGTCCTGTACGGTATAGGATAAGATCTGTTATAAGACCTATATCTAGTACAATATCTGATGCATTAACCACTTTATCACTATAGTATCCTGTATAATCCATACCAGTATGGTCAAAGACGATAACATTATAGTCTGTTTTAGATAGCACTTCATCAATAAATGCTTTTACAAGTCTAGACTTACCAGTACCAGTTGCTCCAACAACACCTATATGGTATGGGATCCACCTTGGGTCAAGGGGTACTTCTATACCACTATACTTGTGGAATCCAACATAAAGTCCTTCTCCAAGAGAAAGCCCTAGATCGCTTGGACTCTCTATAACATATACTTTAGAGCCAGGGTTTGGAGGAAGCTCTACTTCTCTAACAACACCCTGCTCTATAACACCAACTAGTGCAACCCAACAACTACTATGTGGTAGTGTACCAGTTTCTACAAGACTAGGGTTGTCTACATAACTAGTTCTCCTACGTATATCGAGGAATGGTTCGTGTCTACGTATGTTACGTAGTATACCAAGATACCTAATACCACGTTTACCATCATCAACAACTACAAGCTGCTCCTCCTTAGCAAGATGCTCAACACGATCCCATACAATAACTGGTGCATAAACTGTAGTTGAACCACTACCTATAAGACCTATAAGCTGCACAATACCAACCCCCACGTTCTTCACAACTACTAAACTATACTATCCTTATAAAGCGTTATATAACATGGTTAATCGAGATACCACTACAATATAGTAGATAAGCTTAAATTGCATTAAGCTATATTTTCAATTTACAGAAAGAAGTTAGTAAATGGTGACATATATGTATTCTTGCACATGCATTCTAAAAGCACTAGCTCTTATACTAATAGTTGTGTCAATACTATCCTCTACTACAACAATATATAGTATTGGGCAAAACAACACCGAGTCAACAGAACAGCCAGTCACCGAGATAACATGGAATACTGTAGTTAGTGAAGATAGTGGTATCTTAAAAGTAGCTAGTGGTGAAGCAGATGTATTCTACTGGAGTATGTCATTAAATAAATACCAACAAGTAGACCCTTCTCTACTAGAGAACATTACTCTAATAAGAAGTTCTACAGTATACTTTGACATAGGATTAAACCCTGCAAGCAACGTCATAGACCCATATGCTGAAGGAAGTGTAGAACTATATGATAGAGTCTATCCAGGACAGATTATACCTGGTCTAATACTATGGGATCCACCACAGAACTGGGTTAACATAACAGTTATCTATAGCTATTCCAACCTACACTTCAACCCATGGGGAGTTCAGAAGATGAGGTATGCTCTAGAGTTTCTAATAGATAGACACTATATTGCAAACAATATAATGAATGGTAGTGCTGGAATAGCTTTTGGAGCTATAAGGCCAAGCCAACCAGCATATAATAGGCTAAAACACATTTATGAGCAACATGGGTTAACACCAACTGGTAACATAGAGTATGCCCAAGAATCATTCCTAGAGGCTGTTAATGAAGTTAATAGTGTTTTGCAGAACTATGATATGGCTCTTGAACTACGTGATGCAGCAGATGCTCCTGGTGGTAAGTGGTTGTGGTTTATAAAGCCTGATGGTAGTGAAGAGATAGTAACAGTATATTTCTGTATACGTGTAGAAGATGAGAGACTCTATATTGGCAGATACATAGCAGATCTTATAGAGAAATACTTCTATACTAAGGTTGAGAGAATTGAACGTGAACGCTCCACACTCATACCCATTATCTATAGTAAAAACCTTGTTAGCACCAGTCCAGAAATTGGTGGTGTTGTTTGGAGTATGTATACTGAAGGATGGGTTAGTTGGCGAGGTGAGGATATTGATGTATGGGCTAGGTATGATACAGCATTCTTCTACGCACCACTAAGAGGCTATGGACCAAACACTAGGTTCTATAAATGGTTCTGGTACTACTACGACCCATACCTATACGAGCTAGGTCTAGACCTATACTTTGGAGCATACACACCAGAAAACGTTGACGAACTATGGAGTAAGATAGAAGAAATGCTATACTATGGTGTTAATGAGAGTATTAGAGTATTCCTTGTAGAATGTTATGAATACATGCCAGTTAATAAACAGAGTGTGTCATACACAGTTCCTGGTAGAACCACTGGAGGCTGGAATGCATGGTTTCTACGTACTATGCAGACTACTGATGGTACTGCTAAGATTGTTGAGTATTCAAGTACTGGAGCACTATTCATGAGCCCATGGAATACAGTACTAGGGTTTACAGATGTCTATAGTGAGTTAATGGGTAGACAGATACGTGACTTCGACTTCTACCCCAGACCAGACACAGGACTACCAGAACCAATACGTGTAGAAGACTATAGTGTAGAACGTGGAAGCTTCACAATACCAAGTAGTGCTCTAATATACGATCCAGTGCAGGATAAGTGGGTTCATATTAGTGAAGCAGATGAGGGCTTTGTAAACTATTTCTATGGAGAAACACCGGAAACAGCATCAGTAAAAGTCACTATATCATTTAAGTTTGGTAAATGGCATGACGGTACAGTAGAGTCTATGGCTGATGTGCTATACCTATATGGATTTCTGTGGGAGTGGAGTTTTGATGATAGTATAGTGACTGGAACAAGTGACCCATACTATGATGCTGAGATTGAAGAGGGTGTTGGATGGATACTAAATAGTATTTATGGTATTGAGGTTGTTGATATAAATACCATTACTATCTATACAGACTATGATAATGTATATGATGTACTTGTTGCAGACTTTGTGACACTGTGGCCTGATACTGCATGGCCAGTACTAGCTGGTAGTGAGAAGCTTATTGTAGAAGGTGTTACAGCACCTGGTTCAAGCCTACCATATGGATGGACTGATCGTGAAGGAACATGTGTTGGTATAAGTTGGATTGATCCAGGCCATGCAGCTGATGTAAAGACTGCTATTGAGGAGCTTAAGAACAATGGCTATAAACCATCATATATTGTGACATATCCAGGTTTTGAGAGCTATGATCCAACTAGCTTCTATGACAGCGTTATATCGTTTATAAATGAAAGGGGACATGCAGTAGACTTTAATGGACCTATGATGGTAGAATACTATAACCCAGATGTTTACGAGTTGAAAATGGTGTATTTCCAAGACTATATCTATCCAGCTGGATACTGGGTTGACAAGTTTGTTTATAGTAGATTAGATGTTGGAGTACTTGGTTTTACATCAACGGGTTTCCTATTGAATATCTCACTAGTATCTAATGTTCCTTCTAGTATAGATTTAGATGAGCTATCTATTACTCTATATAAAGTTGATGATACACTATCTATTGTTGAAGACTATAACTGTACACTAACAATGATCGATCAGGATACTGTGGTTGCAGAAATAGATCTAGCTAATATTGAGTACAATGACAGATACATGGCTATAATACAATATACTAACATATCTATTGTAGAACCACTATTTATTACATACACTCCATTAAATGTTAGTGCTAGTCTATCTATAGAGCCTATCTATGATACAAATCTAGTTAAGGACACTGTATCAATATATGCTAATATAACACTTAGTACGAGTATAGAGACTGTTAATAGACTATATATTGATGGAGAACTAGTTGCAGAGTTTACAACCAATAACTATGTATACTCATGGAATACAAGAGAATATAGTGATGGAAAACATACTATAGAGTTAAGAGTATACTATAACGACTATGTTATAGAAAGTGTAGTTAGGAACGTTGTTGTAGACAACAATCCTCCAATAATAAACCCGTTGTTCTCCAACCAAGATCTAATAAGATCTATTGGATGTACAAACTATGTTGTTGAAATAATTGATTCTGTTAGTATAGCTAATGTAGCTGTTATATTAGATGATATAGTACTTGTAAATGAGACTATAGATGTTAGCAATACTACTATAGAGTTTACAATAAACTATACTACACTATCTACTGGATTACATGAACTTACTATAAAGTCTCTAGATAAGATAGGGAATTTGAAAGTGGTAAACTATACAGTTGTTAAATACTGTCTAAACATTAGTATAGAAGGCGTAGAGGAGAATAGCTATTTAAGCGGTATATTAACATTCAATATATCTACAACAATATCTCCTAGTGAATACAGTGATCTCATACTAGATCTTCTAAACCCGGTTAATGTCTATATAAACGATACACTAATACAACAGTATTCAGTAGAACCAGTTATAGAGATAACTATAGATACTACAGAGTATGCTGATGGAGCCTATACTATAAAAGCAGTAATAAGCGATGTATATGGACTATGCTCGGAAGACTATGTATCTATAGTAATTGATAATACTGAACCAGCTATAACTCCATTATTTAACCAAGCCGATCTTATTAAGAATACTAGTGAAGTATATGAATATGAAGTAGAGTTAAGTGATAACATAGCTCTCGATCTAGTGGAGATACTTATTGATAGTACTTTATATGAAACTATTGAAGTTAGTGGAGCAACTGACCATATAGTTTTCAATATAGATTTCAGTAAACTGTCTGAAGGCTACCACAATCTAACACTTATTGCATACGATGCTGCTGGAAACAGTTATAGTGTAGAATACAGTATTATAAAGGATATAACTAAGCCATCAATATCAGTACAAGGCTTTACTAATGGAACAATAGTATCTTTAACTACAAGTATACCAGTTACTGTTGAAGACAATATACTTGTTAAAGAACTATATGTGTTTATAGATAATGAGTTAATAGAGTATAGAGAACTCTATACAACAAGTACTAGTTTATCTATAGAACTAGATACAACAGAATATACTGAAGGAACACATATACTTTATGTAAAAGCTATAGATATTGCTGGTAACTATAGATACTATACAGTAGAGTTTATAGTAGATAATAGTCCTCCACAAATAACTGTAAACCCAGATATTAATGAAACCACTATATCAGGGTATATAGCACTAAGTGTAGATATAAGTGATCTATCATTTGATAATGCAATAGTATATATTGATGAAGAGCTGTTAGGCATATATGATGTAGGGAGTTTCTCCATAGGTATTGATACAACAATGTATAGTAATGGAGTACACACTATTACAATTAAGGCTTTTGATAAAGCAGGTTTTGAAAAAACACTGGTTCTAGTAGTGACAATAGATAATAGTGTTCCAGAAGAATATACTCCAGATATAACATCTCCTCTATCACAAGAGAGGGGAATGCATGTAGAAGTAAGTGGTTCAACAATAACTATATACACTAATGTTACTGGAGTTGATAAGATAAACATACCTCTTAACCTTGCTAGTCTAGAATCTACTGTTAAACTAGTAGTTCTAGCTCCAGACAATACTGTTGTAAAAGAGATACTTGTTACACCAGGCAATGCTAGTTTAGTAGAACTGCTACTACCAACAAAATATTATAACTATACATTAGCAATCCATGATCTAGTGAACAAGGTCTATATGGTCATTAATTTAACAATCAATATAGACAGTACACCACCAGAAATTACTGCATCAATAGATGTTGTAGAGAATAAAGCAGTTATTACATGGAGTATAGTAGATAATGTAGGAATAGAGAAAGCTTATCTCATAATAGATAATGAAACACAGACTATAGAATTCTCTGGAGAGACTAGTATAGAGTTAGCACCAGGTAAGCACACAGTTATTATTAAAGCAGTTGATAAAACTGGTAATATAGCAGAGTATAAGAAAACCATAAACATACCATCCGCTGAAGAAAACATAACAAAAACTACTACACCAACTACTACACCAACACATACATACATAGAGACAAGTATAGAAACAAGCTCAACTACTACAACTAATACAACTACTACTCAACCATCTAGTGAAACCAATATGGTACTTTTAGCTAGTATCATAATCGTTATACTAGTAATAGCAGTACTAGCTATATACTTAAGGAAAGCACTTAAGTAATCTAACATAATATCTTTTTCATATCCATACATAATCTATTACACTCAATAATAGGGAATGAATGTTTTTATATAAGTTACTGGAACAACTATGTTATAGCAATTTAGATAAACTACTACCTCTATTCTACTCACATGGTGTACATACTTATGGATACTAGTCGTGACTATAGAGTACTTGTAGCTGAAGACTCTGTTTATAGGTTGGAGAGTATAGTTAAATATCGTAGACTATGTCTACCACTAAACTGAAGTATTCTAGCCAACAAGGCCTCTAGAATAAGATCTCTTCTCTATAGAATTAAATACTCCTACCTACCACTAGACTACCTCCTTAAAGACCCGTTGATCGAGGAGTTTAAGAGTACTGTTAAAGAGGTTGCTAAAACACTTTTACAAAAAGACTTACTAGCTAAGTACAAGCCAGACCCACTAGTTGCTGCTGAAACAAGGTATTGTCTACGAATACTCTATGGACTACCCTATAGGCTTAGACTTGGTGAAGAGAATAACCCGCTTTATGCAGTTGATATTGAGGGTGTAGAAGTTGTTAGTGTTCATAAGCATCCTAGTGCAGATAAGCTATATATTACTAAAGCTGAAGGACTACTACCATACAAGATCATAACTAATATACATGGTATAAAAGTTGGAGAGGTAAGAGCAGCTGCAATACTACCACCAGCTGTTATACGTGGAGAACTTAGTGAAGCCATGTACTGTAGCAACCCAATACCAAGAGAGTATAAGGGGAAACGCCCATTAGAGAATCTATTGTTTAGAGAAGAAGTTGTAAGTAAGATATATGAGATTGTTTCAAAAATAGCTAAATAGCTACTCAAGTCAACTAGAGAGTCTAGGCTTTATCCTAACACTTAAACTATAGCTCTAACTGGGGTGTCTAGTAGAGATCCTCTACACATAAATAATCTTATCTACCTTACTATACTATAATCTCTTATTAACTATAGCTAACCTACTTACTGTACTACTTTGTTATTATAGAACTATAAATGATATGTAGACTGTATACCAAATACCATAATTAGTAAGTTAATATCATGACCATGCCCTTAAATAGTTGATCGATGGAGGGTGAATATCCTGTATTTGAGTTAAAACATAGTAGTTTATAGTTTCCTATTTCTATATAATTCTCTACTTAACTATAGCATTCTAAAATGGCTATCTTAATAAATTATTGATTTACAGTATTAAATGATACAACAAACATCAGTTGTTAAGGATACTGTATGGAAGTCTTTCTATTTATCCCTCCACTTTATATACTCAGCCTTTATTAACAGTACTTGTTGGTGTATTGATGTGGTTAGAATAGAGGATCTTACTGTAGATTGGGCTAGAGAGTTTTATGGTAAGAAGTTGAGGTGTTTGAGAGAAGTTTTTGATGTAGATAAGCCAGTTATTGGAATGGTTCACTTAATACCTCTACCTGGTTCTCCAGGTTATATGGGTTGGGATATTGATGTTATTATTGAGAATGCTTTAAGAGATGCTTATGCTCTTGTTGAGGGAGGAGTTGATGGATTGATTGTTGAGAATATGTGGGATCTACCCTATTTTGTTGGTAAGAACATTCCTCCAGAAGAGATTGCTGCTCAAGCTGTTGTTGCACGAGAGGTTGTTAAAAACGTTAACGTACCTGTTGGAATTAATGTTGTCCATAATGGTGGCCGTGTTACACTGGGTATTGCTAAAGCTGTTGGTGCAAAGTTTATCCGTGTATGCTTATACACTGGATCTCTACTATGGGATACTGGTGAACTAGATCATGGTAATGCAGCTGAGCTTATGAGGTTGAGGAGACTACTATATGCTGATGATATAAGGTTTTTTGTAGACATCTATAAGAAACACGCTGTAGCATTCCCAGGTATTACACCAGAGATCCATGCTATATGGTCTGAATTCTATCTAGCAGATGCACTAATAGTTACTGGTAGAATGACTGGAGAACCTCCATCAACAGATCTTGTTAAGAAAGTTAGAAGCGTTGTTAAAGAAACACCCGTAATCATTGGTAGTGGTGTATCAATAGACAATGTTAGAGAACTACTTAGATATGCTGATGGAGTAATAGTTGGTACATACTTTAAAATAAATGGTGTAACACAAAACCCTGTGGATAGGGAGAGAGTAAAGAAGTTTATGAGAGTAGTTAGGGAGATAAGGAGAGAGCTAAAATAAAGACAGGATAGGGATGTAGCTTCCTCCTCAAAATACATTTAGTTAGAGTTTTTAACTAGCCACTCTAACTTACATAAAAGTGTTTCCTAAGATACTTTAGAGTATCTGTTCAAGATATAATGTCATAGATACATGGTTTCATGCATGTCTCCTTATCCTCAAAATCACTATAATAGATAACACAACTATTATAACAATAGCTGCTATTAAACTATATAATATCCATGTGTTATTGCCTTCCTGTACATAGACAGTCTTTGTCTCCATAATTGATTGTGGTGTAGTTGTTGTAGAATGTATTGTCGTACTTGTTTGTTGTGTTCTTGTTGTTTCAATAGCCATTCTCTCAAATATCATTTTTCTATCAAGCTCTATGCTATAAACTTCTGGTAACTCCTGGTACATATTATATATTGGTACTATGTATAAGTATACAGTTATATTCACTCCAGGCTTAGCTTTTAACATAGGTTTTATGTATATATCATGTTCTCTATTCGCCAAACTTACTGTATGTTTTCTAATCATTGTAGTATGCTCTCTAGAAGCAATCTCTGTAACACCATCATATATCTTTGTATATACGGTTACGTCTAATGTAACACTTACTCCAATAACTATTGGAGTATCACTAACTGGTATCTGTACTTCCTGACTAGTATAACTACATGGTATATCAGTAGTCTTTAATGGAAGTGTTTTATCAAAATCCCTTGTTACCTCAAAACCAAGTGGATTAGTCCACTTAACCCACCCATACACATGTACTTGAGGAGTAATTGTTGAAACATCAAGAATCTCTATAACACCCTTATCACCACTAACACTACCTCTAAACTTAACAACACCAGATAACACAAGATCAATTGTTATAGAGCATTCAACAGAGCCTTTATCCATAAACAATAGATCTATTATAGTAAAGTATTTATCAACCCAGTGATCATCACCTAAAATCCTAACATCATTACTTGGATCACCGTCTTCATCATAGAATTCTTCAGTAGTACCATCCTGACCAGCAACATCATATACATCACTACCTATTAAACACAGATTACCATATTCATCAGTTGCCCCTTCCTCATAAGGATCCCATATACCACCATACTTATTAGCAAATACAACAACCCATATCCTAAACCTAGGCATTACAGGTTGCCAATCCATATCTGGTAAATAGCTACGTGGAACACTTGCCTCAATTAATGCCTTATCTTTGTTAAAAACTACTTTAGCACCAACTGGTTTTACTGGTTCCCAACTATCATCCCATACTACTATCCTAGAATATTTATGATTTGGATCATCGTTCCAGTCATAGTTTATACCAATAACATGGTCCCATCCCACAGAGTTTCTAGCCTCTAACACAGCATTACAGCCTAACTCTGTATCAGACCAGTCTGGAAGCCAAGAACTAAAGCCATCTTTATTAACAAGGGGTGTTGTATCAATAGCTATCATTACATATTGGGAGTAGAGGTTTATCATTGATTTAAACTTTATTAGTAGATATAAGTTGTTGTCGTCAACTGCTAGTCTAAACTCCTTTATGTCTAGATCGCTTAGTATTGGGTAGTTGTCTTTCCTATATGGTAGTGTATCGTCTGTTGGATCTGTTATTATAAATTCATTATTATCAGTTGTTGAGCTGGGCGTGTTTGTTGGTGGTTGTCCTAGCCAGTCGCTATCGTCTCCATCAACTATTTTTGTGTATTCTCTTTTCTCTATGTCTCTTGATATTATTGTTTGGCTATACTGTATGTTGGTTGATACTTCTTGTCCAGTGTATGGTGTTTGTGCATGGGTTGTCAGTGTTGTTGTTAGAATTGATGTTATTAATAGTATGATTATGAAT
>CAYZRH010000056.1:0-16341 GCA_964480805.1 uncultured Desulfurococcaceae archaeon | reverse complement strand
GTATAATATATAGTCTATTAATAAAACTATATAGTGTCTTCTGTAGAGAATATTCTCTACGCAACAAGCTCTTCTTAAGAAACTCTATAGAATCAACTGTATAGACTCCATGGAGAGGCTCTAGAAAACCATTACTCCACCCAGGTATGTATGCATAATACCCCTTCTCTCTAAGATAGACACCTATAATATACTCTACAAATACTGGATTCACTAAGGGCATGTCTCCAGCAACTATAAATACATCACCTAGTTCTTCAAGAGCGATTAAAACACCTCCTAGAGGACCGATAAGCAAGTGATCTACTATAAAATCCTCTATACCAATCTCTCTAAACTGTTTAACTCTATCAGCTGATGTAACAACATACACTCTATCTACACCACTTACTTGCCTAAGCCTATTAACTATACGGAGCACCATAGGCTCTCCATTAACCATATAAAATAGTTTATCTCCAAACCTCTTAGAAAAACCACCAGCTAATACAGCTATATTCAACCCCACTATCCTCTCTATATTATAGATACGTGTAGACTAGGTTAAGACATACTATCTATGTATTAAAATAGTCTATAGGAGTAGTACTATAAACAATATGGTAGTATAATAGTATCTAGGGCTGCAGAGCTATGGAGTTAATAGATACTAGGTGTAGGCTATATAGCCTAAGTCTATAGTGGATGGGAGAGGGTATGAAAGCAGATCTTGTTGAAGGATATTATTTTAGGTTAAGGAACAACCTAGTATTCTATGTTAAAGGAGTAATCCATCCTCCAGACAGGGTTATAGCATATCCTAAATACATACCAGATCCTCTTGGAGATAGAGTTGATAGAAGAACTGGTATTAGGTATAGGAAGGAGGAGTCTATAGTAAAGCAGTTCTCTATTGTAGAGAAGCTTATGCCTAACACTGTAGTCTACGACCCATATATTGGTGATACAGTACCTTCTATACCACGTCTACTTATAGATGAAGTCTATAACCCTATTGAAAGAGCTAGAGAGATCATATCCTATAGTGGTGGTAGTGGAGAGCTACTAGATATAGTGAGAAGCCTTATCCTAGACCTTATAGATGGTAGTGGTGTAGGAGATATAGGTGTATCTGGTTCAGTACTAGCTAGACTATATAGGGAGAGCTCTGATATAGACATTGTTGTATATGGTGTAGACTCTGGTAGGAGAGTATATGAGTATCTTAAAACAGTTGTACCATATGGTGAGAAGGGGTATAGACAGTATGGTTCAAAGGATATAGAGAGACTCTATAAGTCTAGATCGCTTGAAACACCTATACCTCTAGAAACGCTTCTGGAGCAGGAGAGGAGACGTGTTCTAGAAGGTATCTATAGGGGTAGAGAGTACTTTATTAGACTAGTTAGGTATCCTAAACCATTTGAAGAATATGGTATGGTTATATATAGGAAGCTTGGAAGAGCTGTTTTAAAACTAAGAGTTATTGATGCTTCTAAATCAATATATACACCATGTACTTATAGAGTTGAGACCATTGACTGTATAGATGGAGTATGCTATAGTGTTGAAGAAGTATATAGTCTACGTGGAAGATTTAATGAAATAGCTAGTGATGGAGACATAGTTGTTGCTAAAGGATATGTTGAAGAACTATTGTATAGATATAGTGGTGAGAGAACATATAGGCT
The DNA here is from genome assembly GCA_964480805.1 of uncultured Desulfurococcaceae archaeon. Lineage (GTDB taxonomy): Archaea > Thermoproteota > Thermoprotei_A > Sulfolobales > Desulfurococcaceae > CAYZRH01. The sequence goes on along the minus strand of CAYZRH010000056.1, from coordinate 14,671 downwards.
ATACCTTGGGCACCCCGGAGACTACATGGTGGTTAAGTCAACTATCTAGCTTAACCACATTGCTATTGTTTAAAACAGCTGTTTCAACAAGTGTTTTCAGTTTAGCTAAGCTCACTTTCTCCTCCAATGGATCTATTGTTTCAATAACTCTTCTTAAGTCCTCATACTCGGCTTTTACATGTAAGACGTTGCCGTTGCTAACAATTTTTTTAACTGATACAGCTCCTAATACACTACCTCTATATATTATAGATACCTTCTCTACAGTATATGGTATACTATAGTGTCTGCATTCAACAACTCTATAGCCTAGTATGCCATAGTCTTTAATGAGTATATCTATAACTCTATCTATAGATTCTTTACTAACATCAATAAATAGTATGTATCCAGGCCTATTCTTCTTAGTAATTGATGGTACAACATGTATGTTTGACGCACCGTGTTTAATTATCTTATCTATAACATGGCCGATTACTTCGCCAGGTACATCATCTATATATGTTATAACAAGCATTCTAAGACCCCATTAAATACTATCCACTATCTTAGAATATATGGTTTAGAAGCAGTTTTATACCTTAAACATAATAATATATTTCTCTTAGAACATGATCTAGGGTGTTTATATGGAGTTAAATGGTGTAGAGATAGCTGATACTTTTGCTGAAGCATTCCCAATGTATGCTACAAGAGTGCTTATAACAGCTATTGATAGGAAATGGGCTCTTATAGCAGCACGTGAAGCAACAGGTTTTGCTACATCGGTTATCATGTGCCCTGGTGAAGCAGGTATTGAGAGACTTGTCTCTCCCAAACTAACACCTGATGGTAGACCCGGTGTTCTTATACATATATACCATTCCGACCTAGCTAGTCTTAAGCTTACAACTCTAGCACGTATTGGGCAGACTGTTCTTACATGTCCTACAACATCTGTATTTAATGGATTGCCTAAGGCTAGGCGTAGAATGGGTGTCGGTAGATCACTGGCTAGGTTTGGAGACGGTTTTGAGAGAGAGGATACACTATATGGCCGTAGAGTCTGGCTTATACCTGTTATGGAGGGTGAGTTTGTTATAGAAGACACTATTGGTTTTGTAAAAGGTGTTGCTGGTGGAAACATACTCATACTTGCTAAGACACTAGAGTCTGGGCTAGAGGCTGCTGTTAAGAGTGTTAAAGCTATACACAAGTATGTACACCATGTTATAACACCCTTCCCTGGAGGAATAGTTAGGTCTGGCTCTAAAGTTGGTTCACTCAAGTACTCTAGGTTGAAAGCTACAACAAACCACTTATACTGTCCAACATTGAGGAGTATTGTTAAGGATACAAGAGTTCCTGAGAGTGTCAACTGTGTATATGAGATTGTTATTAATGGTTTAAGAGAGGAGTATGTGTTAAAGGCTATGGGTGTAGCTATAAAAGCTGCTGCCTCTGTACCCGGTGTTGTAAGAGTTGATGCTGGAAACTATGGAGGTAGGCTTGGCCCGTATCATCTATACTTGCACGATGCTCTTAAGACAGTTAAAGATATAGATGTAAATGTATAGTGTTATATCGTAACTAGAGTGTGAGGGGTTCTAAACCTTGTCTCTAGATAAACCTATAAGGATATGTGTTCTAAAAATGGGTGCCATAGGATCAGCTGTTCTACTAGAATACATTCTTGATGAACGTGCTGAGAGAAAGGATGTAGAAGTTAGAGTATATAGTACTGGTGCTAAACTGTTTAGTGAAGATTATGGTAGAGAACTTGCTGAAAAAGCTCTATCTGAAGAATACGATCTCTATATTGTTGTAAGCCCTAATGCTACACTACCAGGCCCTACAAAAGCACGTGAAACACTACGTGAGAAGGGTAAGCCTGTAATAGTTATATCTGATTCTCCTGTTAAGAAGATTAAGGATGAGCTTAAAGAGAAGGGGTTTGGATACATAATTGTTACAGCAGACTCCATGATTGGTGCTCGTAAGGAGTTCCTTGACCCAACTGAGATGGCTCTCTACAACTCTGATGTAATAAAGGTTTTAGCAGTAACTGGTGTCTATAGGCTTATACAGAAGGAGATAGCACGTATAGTAGATGCGTTGAAGAAGGGTGGGAAGCCAGAACTACCCCATATTGTTGTTAAGAAAGAGAATGCTATAGAGACAGCCATGTTTAAGAACCCATACGCTAGAGCTAAGGCTATGGCCGCCTTTGAGATAGCACGTAGAGTAGCCGATCTAACTACAGAAGGCTGTTTCAAGATTAAGGAGAGGGAGAAGTATATACCAGTTGTAGCAGCTGCTCATGAAATGATGCGTGTAGCAGCTAGACTAGCTGATGAAGCACGTGAGATTGAGAAGAGTAATGACACAGTTGTTAGGACACCACATGATAGTAAGGGTAACGTATTGTATAAGGAGAAGCTTCTAGAGAAACCTGGGTCTGCCTAATTATAATTCTCTTTTTTATACAACTCCTCCATACTCCATAATGGTGTGTTGGGGAAAAAGTATAGTTGGTGAGCGTGGGATCAAGTCTTTAATACTCATAACTGGTCGTACAATACAGCAAGGAATGAGTATGGAGTCTGATGGGAAGTATAGTGAGAAGTATTATAGATCAGTAGCTGTTATAGAGCTGAACCCAGCTGTTATCCAAGAGCTAGGTATAAGTGATAGAGTTAGAGTTAAGAGTTGTTATGGAGAAGTTGTTGTTAGTGTAAAGCCTAGTAAGGATCTACCTGTTGATAAAGCGTTTATACCTCTCGGCCCATGGGCTAATGCTGTAGTTGATTATAGTACAGAGAGTATTGGTATGCCTAACTTTAAGTCTACAGTTGTGACTATAGAGCCTGTTGATGAACCAGTTACTTCTCTTAAAGACCTCTTGGAGAGGTATGGAGTTAGAGTTACACCTTTTAAGCCTATGGAGAGGCCTCTAGAGAGCGGTGGCAAGCGTGTTGTAAAGAACTATGTATGCCCGTTTTGTGGAGAACTATGTGATTATCTAGAACTAGAGCTTGTTGGAGACAGGATTGTAAGGAATAAGGGTGGGTGTCCACTATCTATAGCTAAGACACTAAACTATCATAGAGATAGAATTCTTAAACCATTTATAAGGAGGGGTGGCTGTTTCAAGGAAGTATCTATAGAAGAAGCTATAGAAGAAGCTGCCCACATACTCTCTAAATCAATGTATCCACTGCTCTTTGGATGGAGTAGTACGTGTACTGAAGCTATAGAACTTGGTGTAGAGCTAGCAGAACTAGTTGGTGGTATAATAGATAATACATCAGTATTCTGCCATGGACCAACAGCTCTTGGAGCACAGGAGACTGGTACAGCTAGAGCTACACTAGGTGTTATAAGGCATTTAGCAGACGTTATAGTGTTGTGGGGCTGCAACCCACTACATGCTCACCCCAACCATTTTGCTAGATGGATAACTGCTAGAGGGAGACATGTTGATGGGCGTAGGGATAGGAGGGTTGTAGTTGTTGATGTTAGGAAGACTGCTACTGCTAGAACAGCTGATCTGTTTATAGAAGTTGAGCCTGGTAGAGACTATGAGCTTATAACAGCACTACGTATGGCTGTAAGAGAGCTTGAGATTGAGGCACCTGTTATAGCTGGTGTGTCTAGAGAGAAGGTTCTTGAACTAGCTGATATAATGAAGTCTGCTAGGTATGGAGTGATCTTTGCTGGCATGGGTGTTACAATGACTGGTGCTAAGTATAGGAATTTAGAAGAGCTTGTAAAGCTTGTACACGATCTTAATGAGTGGACTAGATTCGTACTACTGCCTATGAGAGGACACTATAATGTTACAGGTGCTAACGAGGCATCTCTATGGAGTACAGGCTACCCATTTGCTATAGACTATTCACGTGGATACCCACGTATGATAACTGGCTTATCTACAGCTACAGAACTACTTGTTAGAGGAGATGTTGATGCAACACTGATAATAGCTAGTGACCCAGTAGCACACATGCCTCAGAAAGCTGTTGAACACCTTGCTAGAATACCAGTGATAGTAGTAGATCCAAAGTGGTGTCTTTCAACAGCTGTTGCAGACGTTATCATACCATCCGGTATTGTTGGGATAGAGTGTAGTGGTACAGCCTACCGTCTCGACGGAGTACCTATTAGAATGCATAAGGTAGTTGATCCACCTCCTGGAGTACTATGTGATGTAGATATCCTCACTAAGCTCCTTAATAGGGTGAAGGAGTTGAAGGAGGGCTAGGTAGGAATGGATCTCCTTATAAGAAACGGTATTGTATACGATCCAATGAACAACATCTATGGAGAGGTAATGGATATAGGTGTTAGAGATGGGAAGATAGTCGATCCATCAGAGATCGATCCATTGAATGCCAAGGTTATAGATGCTAGTGGGAAACTAGTAGCTCCAGGAGGAGTAGATATACACAGCCATATAGCTGGTCCAAAGGTTTCAACAGGGAGGTTGATTAGACCTGAAGACCACTATAAAACAAATATACCGTGTAGGCTACCGTATAGGAGATCGCAAACTGGTTTATCGCTTCCAAACGTGTACCGTATAGGCTATGGATATGCTGAAATGGGCTATACATTTGTTGTTGAACCAGCCAGCCCTCCCTTAAAGACACGTCATACGCATGAGGAGTTGAACAGTATACCTATTATTGATAAACTAGCGTTCATACTTGTTGATTCAAACTGGATAGCTCTAGACTATATGGAAAAGGGTGATATTGATAGGTTAGCATGCTATCTTGGATGGCTACTCTATGCTACAAAGAGCTATGCCTTAAAAATAGTTGACCCAGGATCAGATCTTGGATGGCTCTACGGTAAACTAAGTCTTGGCCTAGACGACCAACTGCCAGTCTATAACTTGACTCCAAGAGAGATCATTATAGGTATTGGAGCTGCTGCTGAAAAACTATGTCTACCACACCAAATACACATACACTGCAACAAGCTTGGCTATCCAGGAAACTACCGTATAACAGTTGATACAATGGCTCTAGTAGATAAGTATGCATTAAGGGATAAACCATCTATACACATAACACATATACAGTTTACTGGATACAAAGGAGATAGCTGGAGTAGTCTTGAAAGCGGTTCAGAAGACATAGTTAAAGAACTTAACCGAAACCCGCGGGCAACACTCGATCTAGGGCAGGTTATACTAGGCTATACAGCTACAACAATGACTGCTGACGCACCCTTTGAATACATACTATACCACTTAACACGTTGGAAATGGAGTTTTGCAGATGTTGAAGCAGAGTGTGCATCAGGTATAGTACCGTATAGGTATCGTAGAAGAAACTATGTTAACACAATACAGTGGGCTATAGGGCTTGAGGTAATGCTTCTAGCTAGGGATCCGTGGAGGACAGTTATATCAACAGACCACCCTAATGCTGGGCCATTTACAGCTTATCCAAAGATTATAGCATGGCTTATGAGTAGGAGGGCTAGAGAGGAGTTTATGGAGAAGGTTAATAGAAGAGCTTTATCAAAATGCGTACTACCATCTATTGATAGAGAGCTTACATTAGAAGAGGTAATGATTATAACTCGTGCAGCACCAGCCAAGATCCTTGGTTTAGACTCTAGTAAGGGGCATTTAGGTGTTGGAGCTGACGCCGATATAGCTATCTACGATATTGACCCACGTAGAGTGGATCCCTCTAGAGACTACTCGTTAATTGAGAAAGCTTTTAGACACACAGTCTATACTATAAAGAGTGGAGAGATCGTTGTTAAGGATGGAGAGATCGCTAAAACAGTTTATGGCAGAACATATTATGTAAAACCAGTTCTCCCAGAAGATCTAGTTAGAGATGTACAGAGGGATCTTGAGGTAAAGTTTAGAGAGTACTATTCAGTCGCACTACAGAACTTTATAGTAGGTGAAGACGAGTTAAAGAAGAGCCATCCAGTCCATGTAAAAACAGCGTTCTAGGTGGATAGTCTTGGCTAGTGATAAGTATACTTACTACTTCAAGCTTAAGGAGGAGCCTAGAGTACCAGTTGAAGCTAGAAATCTTAAACCAGACACTATAGCTGGACTATCTATTGATGAAACTAGGAGGATCCCGGTACGCCTAGGTAATAAGAAGCTTGTTATTGAAGACTTGTTTGAAGTTGACGGTCCAACACGTGCTCCAGCTAATCCAGAGTCTATTGAGCTACATATTACTGGTAGAGGCTCTGGTAGGATAAGGTATCTTGGATGCAAGATGTCTAGTGGTAGAATAGTTGTACATGGAGACATAGGCTTAATGACTGGATATAAGATGTCTGGTGGAGCAATAATTGTTAAGGGGGATGCTGGTAGCTGGCTTGGCGCTAAAATGAAGAACGGCTATATAGAGGTACATGGGTGTGTAGGAGACTTTGTTGGAAGTAAGCTTCAGGGTGAGAAACCCGGTAAGGGTATGAAGGGTGGTTTAATAATAGTTCATGGAGACGCTGGATCATATGTTGGTACTGGGATGAAGGGTGGATCGATTATTATTGAGGGTTGTGCTGGAAACCTTGTTGGCTCACATATGTGTGGAGGCTCTATACTAGTCTGTGGTGGTGTTGGAAGGTTTACTGGAGCTAGAATGGTTTCTGGTAAGATAGTTGTAGATGGTGTCGTAGATGGTGTTCTCCCAAGTTTCTACATAGACTCTATTACTAGTAAGGCTAAGGTTAAGAACCGTGTTATAGAGAAGGAGTTTATGCTATTTATAGGTGATGTACTAGTTGGTGGACGTGGTAAACTCTATATAGCCTATGATGTTAACGTGGATAAGCTTTCTATGTATAGAGAGCTCCTTATGGAGGCTGAGATCTAGTGGTTTCAATGAACAAGCTTGCTCTAGACATACTAGAAGAAGTTGTTAGTAGAGCTAGTGAGTTGGGAGTAGATGTTTTAGAGATAGCTGGTTCAACAGTAGTTGATATGGGTGTTAGAGCTAGAGGCGGTTTTGAAGCTGGACTATACTTGTCAAGGATTTGTCTTGGAGGACTAGCTAGTGTTGAAATAACACGTATAGACTATGGAGACCTAGTATTACCAGCTACACAAGTATATACTAGTTATCCTATAGAGGCTTGTATGGCTTCACAATATGCTGGCTGGAGGATAAGTGTTGGAGAATACTTTGCTATGGCAAGCGGCCCTGCCCGAGCACTAGCTAGGAAGCCTAAGAGGTTGTATGAAGAACTAGGTTATAGTGAAGAGTCTAGTGAAGCAGTTATTGTACTTGAGACAAGTAGGTATCCTTCTAGAGAAGTTGTTGAATATATATCTAGTAAGACTGGTGTAAAACCGTGTGACCTCTATATTGTTGTTGCTTCAACAAATAGTGTTGCTGGTAGTGTACAAGTTAGTGCCCGTATTGTTGAGACAGGTATACATAAGCTACATACTCTAGGCTTTAACATAAAATCTATACTCTACGGCTATGGTGTAGCACCTATAGCACCTCTACATCCAGACCAGCTTGTAATGCTTGGTAGAACTAATGATATGATACTATATGGTGGAGAAGTATTCTATATAGTAGAGTATAGTAGTGATGAGGAGCTGCTAGAGTATATTGAGAAGACTCCAAGTACTTCATCTAAAGACTACGGCAGATCTCTTGCTGAAAAAGTTAGAGAAACTGGTATAGAGTTTCTATACAAGGTTGATCCAGGTATATTTGCTCCAGCTGTAGTAGAGGTAAACAATATAGAGACAGGGTCTGTTTTTAGAAAAGGCTGTGTAAATATAGAGTTGATTAAGAAATCTATATCATTAAAACTATAGTTTTTTATTCAAAATCTATACTATATCTCCATCCAAGCTCTTTCTCATATAGTTCTAAAGCCTTAAGCCTATCTCTTAGAGGGTAATTGGGTGTCTCAAATATAAATGTTTTTTCAAATAATCTATAGTCTCTTGTAATAAACCTCCCATTCCTCTCAACCCACTCCCAGAACTCTGTATTTGGGTAAGGTGTTGCTATACTTATGTGTATATAGTCTGGTTCAACACGGTTTATGAACTCTATAGTCTTGTATACAGACTCTAGAGTCTCACCGGGAGCACCAACCATAAAGAACAACCCTACAGCTATACCATAGTCTCTAGTCCACTTAACAACCTCCTCTACTCTATCAAGTCTTACAGCCTTCCTCAATACATTAAGAACCCTCTGATCACCTGATTCAACACCATACCATACTGTTGTACAACCACTTTCACCCATATATTTTAGAAGCTCTTCATCAACATTATTTACATGAACTCCATTAGGTAGACTCCATGGCCCAAGACCCTCCTCTATAACACCCCTCAGGATCTCTATTACTCTATCTCTCTTAAACGTAAACACGTCATCAAGTATACGTACTTTTGGAACACGGTACTTGTTTACAAGTATCCTCCACTCACTCAAGACATTCCATGGACTCCTAGATCTAAACAATCTACCCATTATATAGCGTGTTGTACAGAATAGGCAGTTGTATGGGCATCCACGGCTAGTAAACATTGTCCCAGAGTTTTCTCCATAACGCTTTATATCTATAGACTCTCTATCTGGAAAAGGTATTCTATCTAAATCGGTAATAGGGCTTCCGTGTATAACCATGGTTTTCCTAGTAGACAAGCAGTCTCTAACAACACCCTTCTCTATCATTTTAAGAACTCTAGATAAGGCTTCCTCACCCTCACCAGTAACAACTATATCAGCTAAACCAGTGAAATCCTCTGGAACAAGTGTAGCATGAGGTCCTCCAACAAACACTATTGTGTCTGGAGAGTACTCTCTAACCATCTTAATAAGATCTACTGTACTATAGTAGTTTTGTGTAACTACAGAAAAACCTATAGCATCAGGTCTTTCACTTGATACTTTGTTAAGGAAGGTGCTGGTAGAGTCTATGTCTAAGTCATAGATAACTGGTTTAAACCCCTCAAGTCTAGCAATAGATGAGAGATACATTATACCTAGAGGTGGGTATAAACCTTTCTTAGACTCTTCTAGAGAAGATGGAACACTTGCTTTAACAAAATACACACTATACATAACATCTACACCACAACATCTACACAACATATACCATGTATAGAGATAGATAAGAACTCTACTATAGACTATCTATAATGTAGAATAGGTTGATGGAGAAAGTAGTGGAGTAGCTCTCTGTAAGGGATATAGTGGAGAAACTGTGTTAATCTATAGACTCTATAGATGTAGATGATCCCTGCCAATCTCTCTAACAAGTTCATCAATACAGTTGATTGATTTACAGAAAACACCTATATTACCTACCCTTACACGTCTCAATCCATAGCTTTCTAGAACACGGTATGCCCTAACCATCTCATCTAGTGTTGGAGACCTATAGCCTCTAAGCATGTATTCTGGAAAGAAAGCTAGTAGTGTCACTGGTAGATCATTGTCTATACTAGCTAGTAGTCTCCCAAAACAATGCATCTCCTCTAGCTCTACAAAACCCGGTATGTAGAGAAGAACAATCTCTAACACTAACCCATAGTCCCTGATCAAAGCTGGTAGTTCTAGAATCCATTCATTACTGGTACCACATAGTCTCCTATAGGTATCACTACTACAAGCCTTCAGGTCAAGCCATATACTATCAAGTCCAGCTTCATACAACAGCTCTAGATTCTTCCTTGTAAGACCATAGCCGTTAGTCTCAATATGCATCCATAAATCACTATAATCTCTCTTAACCATCTTAAAGAACCTTACATAATATGCTGGTTGACAGTAGAGATCTCCACCAGTAAATGATACTATGTTACGTGCAGGTCCATAGCCTTGTGGTGATAACAATACCTGTTCTCTCCTAAGCTTATTTGGACAAAACCTACTCCTCACACCTTCTACAACACACTTACCACAGTGTATACATAAGTCGCTAGAATACCACATAAGAGATCTACTGCGGGGCTCCCATACAGTTATAGACTTATAGTATTCTCTAACCTTCTCCATTAGATCACTTGGTGACACCCATGATCCACGTGCATACTGTGTAAAATACCAGCTATGGCACATTAGACAGTTATGGTTACAACAACTCTGATAGATCGATAGATAATCCTCTGGCCTACTAAGTACAACATCATATACAAGCCTATGGATCTCACCACCAATAACCCTCAGACCAGCTTTACAAGGTAATAGAGGCTCTCCATTAACAGATATAACATTACCACATGGACTATACCCTTGACTATAGAGACTACAGTGTCTATACGACAAAACACTCCTCCCTATAAACCAAGATAGTTAAAGGTAGAAAATATAGCTATAAATAAAATCCCCTGCACACCAAGCTTAAAGACAGGAACACTAGGCTACTACATAACATGACAATTGTGTAAACAATATATCATTGACACTTAGTAAAGAGTTTATCAATAAACCTCCTTTATAGACAAGGGAAAAGATATACTTCTAGAAAGTATAGCTGTCTAAAGCTTACGTCTAGTAATGAGAGGGATATTAAGTGATCTGGGAAAGTGTCTATTAAATATGGAGATAACTTGATAAAAACTGTATATATAAGGACAAGATATACATAACAAGGTTTATAGGAATATAATAGATGGAGGGATTGTGCTGCCGTGAGTCATCAAGTAAAGTTTGTTGGTCGTAGATATGAGGTAGAATGTATTGTTAATCTATATAGGACTATAGGGATTCCTTCAAGAGAACTAGTATTTATATGTGGTCCATCTGGTATTGGGAAATCAAGACTGGTAAAAGAGGCTGTTATGAGACTATCTTCTCTAAATAAACATGCTTTAAACATATCATTAGCTAGATCGTATTCCGAAGTGGATATGGTACTTAGAGATCTTGCTAACCAAATAGATAGTTATATCGAGAAGAGAAAGAGTGATCGTGGGTTAATAGATGCTTTAAAGAAGGTCTTTAGTGATATAGAGTTCTCTACAAAACTTACACCATTTATAGATATTGTGATAAGAAGAGGTGAAGCTGAGTTAACACTCTCTCCTATGGAGATCTTCTATAATGCTTTTGAGAAAATGACTGAGTTGTTTAGGGAGTATGGTGGAGCACTAGTGTTTATTGATGAACTACAGAATTTCCTTAGACTACAAGAATGGGATCCATGGGGTATATTCAAGTTCTTTACTACTTTACAGGAATATACAAGTAATGGTTTGGTTAAGTTTATTCTTATATCTAGTGATTACTTGTTTAGGAAACGTATAGTAGAGAGAGTACCTGGTGAGTATATAACTACGTTTTATCTAGGAGATCTTGATCGTGATAGTGCTTTAGAACTTCTTGATACTTGTGTACAGAGTTTTATAACAGAGACTAGTACTAGGGATCATATAGCTAAGTTCTATGAGTATGTTATAGAGTTTATTGGTGGTCATCCAGCATTAATAATACAGTTTGTACAACAACTTGCTAAACACCATGATCCTAGGAGAAGTCTATATACTCTTATCACTCACATACTTGATGATGTATATAATAAGTATCAATTGATTACTAGAGATAAAGAGTTAAGGAGTAATAGGGAGAGATATAGGTTGTTCAGAGATCTCTTAGACGAGATTACATATAAGCCTTTAAAAGCTATATCGGTTGACCCAGATATACTTGGTTACATAGATAGACTTGTCTCATACAATATCCTACAGTATGCTAATAGTCAGTATCTAAGTATATATGAGTGGAGTATGTTTTCTGGTGGTGAAGGAGGTTTAGACGTTATAGCTCCATCTTCTAGACCATACCTATATGCATTATGTGAATTAACAGGTTCTGATACTGAGAATTGTAGGGGTATTAGAGAAACTCTAAAACACGTAGGTGTTGCCATAAGTTAAGATAAGTCATTGTATAAGAAGGAGAACTATTTACTATAAAGACGCAACACTACTTAAAACACTAGCTATGAAGAGATAGTGTTCACTAGTTAAGACATAATTTAGAAAGGATGTAAGTGGTTAAGAGAAGATATCATGGTATAGACTATGTTTTAAATATTAAAGTTCCTACTAAATAACATAGAAGTTCATGCAACATCTTTTGCCTCAAGATAATAGTTGTGCTCTTTTAAACTTATAGCTACCTCTTTTTACAAGTCCTTTTTACCTCCTCTATCATACTCTTTATCTTCCATAGAAGCATACACGCCATTAGCTTATATGTAAAAGCTTTCAATTCATTCTCTAGGTTCCTCGAATCACCTTTCTAAGTACTTCCATAATTCATCATGATTAGCTATAGTATCACTAGAGCTACTATAGCTTTAAAGCCTCTTGTATCAGTTTATACTTGCTCCTTAGCCCAAGGCTTTTCCTATAATATTAACCATAAGCTATACTATGTGATGTATAGTTAGATAATAAATAGTTGTTGTCTCAAGCTTTCAGTCTGTATATTGTGTATAGATTATTGATATTAACTCTTCATATTCAGTTTCATTATGTATGTAGTAGGCTTTTACATGATATCTCTTAGCATTTGAAGCTATTTTCTTATCAGCAGTTACTAGTATAGCATCCATTAATTTAGCTACAGCTATACAGTATGTATCTATAGCTCTACACCCTTGTCTCTAAAGCTATCTCTAAGAGTGTATCATAATCTATCTCTTCAAATATAATAACTCTTTTCAGAAGATCTTCATATATCTTCTTAGCTTCATCTTTAGGTTTTCTCCTAACTAATTGTGATATAAGCTCTATTCCAAATACTTGTGGTTCAAATATATTATGACCAATTATTTCGATGATCTCGAATATCCTATGTGTTCTACTTGATCTCTTTTTATCATAGATGAAGAGCTTGTCTATGAAGACTGATACATCTATAACAAGATCCACTGTAAGTAATTACCTCCTTTCCTCTAAAAACATTTTTAATACATCCCCTTCAACTTCCTCTGAGTATTTGTCTAAGACCTTAAGAATACCTTTAGAGACATTTAGTTTTCTTGATGCTAGAAACTCTTTCAACTTATCTTTTGGTAAACGTATTTTTATAACAACTGTTTTCTCCAACTTCCTTAATCACCAATATAACAATATGTAGTTGGAACTTTATAGGTGCTTCTCTAAGACTATTTATGTGTTAAGAGCCTCAGGCTCTTAGTAGAATGTTTTTAATGTCTCTTCTTCCTAAATACTTGTGTTGTTTGTTGTGTTATTGTTTAGTGTACTGTATATTACTGTATATGTGGTGGTCTAAAGTTTTAATGCAGATTGATCACTACTATTCTATAAATTTATTCTAATCAACTGATCGTGGTAGAAATTGTTTGTGTAATATTTACTAGTTCTCTTAGGTATCTCTCTATTTACTGTTTAATTAAGAATATATTTGGTGTTATCTATGAAGAGCTGTTTGAGGATACTTACCGGATTGATCTCCTTATAGACTATTTTATAGTATATGCTTTCTGTGTATACATGGGTTATATAAGTGACTTCATTAGTATAGAACTTGTTGATATACAGTTATTCCTTAGTAGTACATCTGCACCTTATTTCTACCTCCATGCTTTAACGTAGATACCTACTGGTGCATTCCTTGATGCAATGGATATTCATAGATACGAGTTTATAGGTATAACAACTATGTTCTCTGGAGCAATGATTGTTACATACTCTGTAGCACCATTACAAGCTATAGTGGGTAACTTTATAATTGTTTAAAGCTACTGTACTCTATATCAATAAAGAGGTATATTGGTATCTACTACCTCAATAACATATTCTGTTACACTTACTAGCATAGCTGGTATTATGGTAGTCTTAATGCTATCTATGCACAGTATCCCCTCTACTATACCTCTACTAGCACCAGTAACAACAACACTCTCAATACTAGACATTATTCTCCCACCTAGAAGGTAAACCCCCTACATATTTTCTCTAAACCACTATAATCTAGCACACTCTACCTCTTTAACACTTATTAATTAAGAAACATAAACCCACGCTTATGTATAAGTTGAAGGTATCTACTCTAGCAATTCTCTTCTAAAAGCTTTAGATAGTCCTTTCTAGGCAAACCAGCTTCTTTAATAATCATTCCTACTAAACCAGGCTTAACTTTCCTACCAAGATGGACTGGTACTACTATCCTATTCCTCAATCTGATCCATTAGTATTACATGTGAATCTCTCTGCCTAACTGGCTTAAAACCTATTTTACTAAGTATTTTTATCAACTTATATGGATCAATGAGTATTATTCTAGACAAAAGCTTTCACTCTCTGAATACCAATAACTCTCTAACTCAAAACTCTTCCTTTTCACTATCACTAAGTGTTTCTAAGTACAAGTCTATAGCTTCTCTAATATTATCCAATACCTCCTCCAATGTATCACCTTGTGTATGACAACCAGGTAGTGTTGGTACAAAAGCTATATAGCCGCTAGTCTCATCCTCAACTATAATAACATCAAATTCATAAACTCTCCTAGACATACCAGACCACTATAATACCTAGCTCTATACAATAGTATAGCTGTTTAACTAATAAATATTCTAGTAATAAATCCTTAGAAATAGTAATCTACACGTTATATAGTATGAGACATATTGTTTACTTTTCTTAAGAAGTACTTATAAAAACGGTAACTAGTAGATAGTATCATAAATACTC
>CAYZRH010000055.1:0-16715 GCA_964480805.1 uncultured Desulfurococcaceae archaeon | reverse complement strand
CAAAAAGAACACAAAAACACCCACAAAAACCCTAAAAACACACAAAGAAGAAACTATTACTTACCCTACATAGAAGTTGTAGGAGACAATATTAGATTTATCACACATACTTTACTAATAGATAATTACAGTCCTGACTTACTAAGATCAAGGTAGGTTCTCTATCTAAATACTATCCTAGCATCAAGATACTTATATTCTGGGAAAATAACATGATAAGCCTTGATAACTTTAATATATGTAATCAGATATGTTGATAGACCATGTACTAGGAAAATAAATAGTGAGCTTCTTAAAGGATTCTTTACCTCGTAAGTTTCTCCCAAGAATGTGCTTAATTAAACGCTTTTTACAAAAATGTTATAGCTCATTAAGTCATTTCTAGAAATACTTTTCCCTTCAACTACGGATACAAGTGGTCTCGGCATGTGGTATCCATATTATTTTGTTGAAAGAAATCTTATGTAGAACTAATATACATGATGTATTATAATAAATAGATCTTTAGACTACTTAGGAAAGAACGTACCTATATAAACATGACATGGTCAATACTAGTATAGCCGTAGATATGCTTTATCTCCATGATAGCCAGTTTATGGATGAGGTTATTATTGTTTTTATTTCATCTAACACTTCAACTAGACTCTTTTCACGAGAGGATATTACCTTATTTCCAGGTAAATGCTTGTGATGAGGATGCGTAGGTACTTCTGGATGATGTGGTGCATTATCGTAGCGGAATATTAGCTCTTTCTCATGCCCAGTATAGTGGAATCGATATGAGATTCTTTTAAGCTTCCTTTTTCTCTCCATAATGTATTCGAGGAAGTAAAGAGTAGATCCATCTATGAAGGCTATTACGCCTCTTAATACAAGTCTATTAGAGGATCTCCACTCTTTCTGCAACCTAGAGGATGTAATTAAGGGCTCTAGTTCTCTTAGCTTCTCCTCCACTTTAATCAGATATTCTTTCAGAGACCCTTCTTGCAATTCTTCTCAGCTCTTCATACTCTCTTCTAGCTTCTTCTAAAAACATGAGCTCACCATACCATTCCATAAAATCCTCTCTATCATCTAGCTCCCCTCTAGTATAACGGGATAGAAACTCTTTTGAACTCATTCTATACTTCTTTTCAAATCTCTTAATCCTCTTCTGTATAGCCTTAATCTCAAGTTCGAGCCTTCTAGATTCAGCCTCTACAGCTCTAGCAAGAAGCTTAAGACTATCCTTAGCAAGTCTAAGAACTATCACTTGCTCGCCCAACCTATATCACCTCACCCTTCTAATATAACCTAGAGAATGTTAGTCTAATAGCTCTTCTCAAAACCCAGCTAAAGTATTTTAGCTAAACATTAATATATAGTTAAGAATATTAAAACACGTTGTTATTAGAGCTCCATAGAATATCCAAGGAACTTTATACTACCTAAGTGATATAGAAGTTGCTTTGAGAGAGCTCTACTCATAGAGCCCTCATAAACATGGTTGAAGCTTCTAGAGGGTATTCTAATTCATTACCATAGAAACTATTTTCTAGAACAGAAGACTGAGCTTCTTTAGCAAGTCTTATAGCAACCGTTCCCCGTCCTAGGTCATTGGCGGTCTCTGTAGGATGGTTCATCACGGTTTCTCCCTAGAAAAACCTACAAATCAGAAACAGTTTCAAACCCTAGGTATAAAACTTGTCTGGGTCGATAGAGAAGGTCTTGAATACAAAGTATTTAAGTAGCGGGCCCGCCGGGATTTGAACCCGGGATCTCCAGGTTTCCACTAGCTCTTGAACCGCAGCCTGGCGCCCTATCCAGGCTAGGCTACGGGCCCTTCTTCTCTTATAGTTTCATGTTTTACTTCTTTTTATGTGTTAGCTTTTTTGTTATCTGGTCTGCTATTGCTGTTGGTAGTGGTAGTTTGTAGTGTGGGTCTAGTAGTTCTATTGTTATCTCTACTGCTTCTTCTAGTCTTATCTTATATCCTATGCTTATGTAGAGCTGTTTCCCATGGTGTTCTATGATTACTCCAGCTTTTACTCCATGTGCGTATATGTATTTCCTTCCACTCTCCACTCTTATTTCTCCATAGAGCTTCTTCTTAGCAACACCTATACATGGCTTATCTATTACAAGCCCAATATGTGTAGCTATACCTAGTGCTCTTGGATGTGTAAGACCGTGTCCATCAACAAATACTATGTCTGGCTCAACTCTCAGCTTCTTTAGTGCAGCCATATAGACTGGTGCTTCACGGAAGGCTAGAAGCCCTGGTATGTAGGGTATTGGAGGCTTCTTTCTAGAGACACTATATGTTATAAGCTGTCTACTCCTATAGTCTATAAGAGCTGCTACACCTACAGCATAGCCGCTTGAATAGCCTGCATCAAGTCCAGCAACGTATCTTATAGAGCCCCTGTCTATTCTTGGAAAAACATTTATTTCAGAAAGTACTTTCTCTGCAAGCCTCTTCTGTAAAGCCATAGCTCTTCTATAATCAACCAAGACACTACCTCTTAAGAACTATTTCTTCAAACTTACTACCCTCACTTGTTATAGTCAATAAGTCTATACCATCGCCAGAAGCTGTATCTCTCTCAATAGCTGCTAGTATAGCTTTCTTAACAACTTCTCTAACCTCCCCGAGACCCATATCCTTCCTATAACTAGACTCTACAATACCAATAGCTATTGGCCCGCCAGAGCCTGCTACAGCATAGTCGTCTTCTATAAGGCTTCCAACAGGGTCTAATACATAGATCTGTGGACCACTCCCATCAACCCCTCCTACAATAGATTCTGCATAGAATGGAAGTAACTTGTAAGCATATAGTAGGTTTGAGAAATACTTTGCAAGAGATCTAACACCTATCTCTCTACCAACTTCAACCTCATAGTATTGTGCTTGAAACTTTAGTATGCGTACAAGCCTCTCTGTATCACCATAGAGACCAGCTAGTGCTACACCAATATGTGGTGTTATAGAATGTACTTTCCTAGCCTTCTTACTAAGTATAAAGCCATTATATGATAACCTACGCTCACTAGCAAGCACTACACCATCCTTTACACGTACACCAACAACAGTTGCTCCATCAGCCATGATGCAACACCCTATCCTAGATATAGTGGATAAGATAACTAGCATTAAAACATTACTGGTTTAAGGATCTAAAAATATGATGTAAAATCATCAGAGTACCTTATGTTTGAGCTAAGTACTTAGTAATATATTTAAGCCTTTATTAACAACTAAAGAAAATCCTCTAGTGTATATTTAATAGCCTTAGACTTTATGCATTTTATATCTATGGAGCTAACATATCGTTTACTTTTAAGATAATCTATTATCTCCAGTTCCCTAGATAAGATCTCAGAATACTTTTCAGTTTCTTCTCTATGACGCTTAGTATTAACTAACCTAAAAAGAACCCTCTTTAATTTAAGCCCATGATGATTTATTGATAACTCCTGGACTAGATGAAGCAGGTCTATATCAAGCTCTCCTAGATATTTTTCATGCCTATAACCATATGTCTGATTATTAAAATACCTCTCTACATACTCAGCACTACCTAATATGGGATGTTCTTCTTCAGCAAAAAAGCGTTTCTTATAATTTGATCCTAATATATCAAGACCTATAAGTGCTAATATATCTGCAAATTTGACTTCATCACTCATTCTCTGAGAAACCACCTCACGTATAATCCTGGTACCATAAATGATTAAATTATCTAATAGATTACTTCTACCGTATTCTATTCGTAATAGTCTTATTAAATCAGTTAATTTCTTAAACGATGAACCATCGTAGTCTAATAGTATGTTTGTACAATTATGATCTATAAAGTACTCCAAAAGTTTACGTAGGTCAACATCTCTAATCTTAGGCAATGGAATGAAGAATGGTTTATTTATATACTTTTGAAAATAGTCTATTGAGAACTGAATATACCTAATGTAGAGATCAGCGTTTACTAGTAATATTCTTTCCTTTTTAGCTCTATCGTAGATTTTTATCTTAAGTATTGGTAAGCATAAGAGGTCTATATAGTCTTGATCAACATAATGTGAGAGAAATATTGAAAGAGTGTAGGGTATTTTACTTGTCTTAATCTCATGCACAATCTTCTTACTTACCTCTGATGAAAATATTGGTATAACGATAGAGTAACAATTGAATTTTCTCTTAATCTCTTCTATGTAATCAGCATAACGTTTAAAGGTTTTTTCTACATTATTGAGAATATTCATTCTTACGTCTAAGTCTAGTTCAATAATTGGTGTAATAACATTATACCTTTTTAATATATCGCTATGATAGTCGTATAGCTCTACTAGGAGTCTTATATTCTCTAAGGGTATTCCTAATACTCTTAGTGGAGTCTTTATTATATGGGAGTATAGCTTGATCTTGCCACTACAGAAAAGACTTTTATCATCATAGGTTCTAGTAAGAGCTTTTAACAATGTTGAACAGCCTCAACGTTTATATTTATTCCGATAATAGTCTAATATGTTTTTATCTATATGAAAATCTGAGGCCTCTATTAAATCTAACAAAATTAGGAACATATCTTTATCAATAATATTTTTGTTTACAACAAACTTATCAAGAAATTTTAGCGACCAAAGCAGTCTGTCCTGTGGAACAGATCTAATATATTTAACAATATATCTTCTAGCATCCTTATCATCAGTAATGATATATAGATCATGTACATTACATCTATACCATAAATACCAAAATACTAAGACTACACTATACTCTCCATAGCCCATAAAAGGTCTGTGTATGACAATAGGATTGTTTACATAAACCCTAGGATTCTCAGCATCAAATATTTGCTCCATTGTTAAGTGAATATATCTCTTCATATTATCTAATCCCTTTTTACTTAGTATATTATCGACTTCTTCTAATACCTGTTGTGTTGTCACTAGTGGCAACTGATCAGCTATTTTAAGTAAAATATTAGGTCTTTTTATATCTTTTAGAAAGAGTAGTAAAAATGAACTATTAACTATAAACATTCTCCTCTACTTACCTCCTAGATTACTATTAGATAGCATTAAGCTTAAGTCTATCAACCCATTAAGCCTTAGTACTTTATCAATTAATTACTGCTAGTTAAGGTTAAATTGGTTAGGATATAATGCTATAATATGAGGTACTTGATGGAATGAAGCAACTACTAATCAAGCCTGAACAACAACTTATTTTATTACTACTAGGTGTCATAAATAAGCCTATTCCATCAAAACTTCATATACATAAAGAATTATTTGTACTTTCACGTGTCTATCCTAGACTTAATGAGTTACTCGAATATGAAGCTTATAGAAAAGGGCCCTTTAGTAGAGTTATTCAAGACGCTTTAGAAGAGCTCATTGAGAGAGGCTTTGTCATTAGTAAACATGGTGAATACCAACTCACCAGAGAAGGTTTAAAAGCGTATAGAGAGATCTTTAACTCTATTAAACGTAGAGATCTAATTGAGACGCTTAAAAACATTAGAGATATTTATGATAAGCTTGATCGGGATGAACTACTACTGATCATATACCTAACTTATCCTGAGTATACTATTGAGTCTGAAGAAGTACTATACATACTTACAAAAGCACCTAAGATTATTAAGAGGCTTTATGAAAAAGGTGTGATAACGAGTAAAAGGAGTAAGGAACTTTATGAAAAAGCTAGAAAACTGATGAGTTATCTAAACTTATAATATTGAAGTCTATATAGTGGAATACCTATTATATTTTAAATACTGTAATCTCAGTCTAAATCGGATGTTCATATAGGCTAAGTATGACGGGTTCATAGCTTCTAATCAGTAGTTAGCCGATAGTTTCAGTAAACCCCTCCTCTCTCTTAAAACAGTGAACAAGTATCCAAAAACAAAACCACATCCTATACCATAGAATAGGCTGGGCAGCATGGATAACTACCACTCACAACCATGTAGTGGATACCTAGTATGGGATTATGAAAGAGGAGAAGTTATCTGCAGCTCTACAGGTGAAGTAGTAGACCGTATCTATGACTATGGACCAACCATTATGAAGCCTGAGACACGTGAGAGGTTAGAGCTTGAGTTAAGGAGTAAGCCTAAGAGGAATCATTTAGAGTTAAGGTATAGTAGAGATTATAGAGTCTATCTTGAAGCTGAGAAGAGGGTTAGGGGTAAGCCATGGCTAGTTGTTGACTATGATAAGTTGTTGAAGACAAGGAGGTTTGTTAAAACAATATCTTCACATAACACTATAAGAGCACTAGATAATATACGTAGACTTGGTTTAGAGAGGGATTTAAAGAAGGTTATGGAGCTTATAGAAACTGTTGAACCAAGTGCACTATCTAGAACAGAGAGAGCTAGGAATGCATTAGCCTATATAGTTATGAGCTTCTTAGATAAACACAGACCCCCAGATCCATTGGAGACTGTAGAGATATTCCAAATAAGTAATACAACGTATAAGAGGTTGGAGAGAGTTGCTAAGAGGATATACTATAAACTAGTACAAAAGACTATACAGAAACCTATAATAGTTAGATAACTGTAGGACTATTGGATAGAGTCTTTAGAGAAGCTATTGTGTGGATGAAATGGGTATTGAAGAACTTAAGAGATACTATATTAAAGACTATGATGAGATACTGGGTAAGATAGATAAGCGTATAAAGTCTATAGAAACCCCTCCACCCCCAAAAAGGTTTAGGAAGAGGATTGGATGGCTTAAAAACACTTACTTAAAGAGGATAGATACCACATACAATATACTTGTTAGTGAGATTGATAGAGTTGTTGAAGCATTAACGTTTCTCTCTAAACAACATGTTTTCTATAAAGAACTATTCCATGTATGGACAAACTATTATCCAGAACAAGTTAGAAAACACTTTATATTTAGGAAAAGGATACTAGGTAGAATCTATACTGAGTACAAGACTATGGTTAAGAATGCTGTTGAAGAATATGAGTTAAAGAGATACTATAGAACATGTATTGGTAGAATGCTATCAGTAGTAAAGAGGCGTAGAAAACTATTAAAGAAGGTTAAAGAGGCATTGATAGAGCTTAGGAAACTACCAAGTATTAGAGATGATGAGTTAAAAGTAATAGTTGCTGGTATGCCCCAAGTAGGTAAGTCAACACTAGTATCAAAACTATCAACAGCAGAACCAGAGATAGCATCCTATCCATTCACTACAAAGACCATTATTGTAGGACACTTGATCAAGGAACCATACTATAGGATAGCATTCATAGACACACCTGGGCTACTAGACCGTCCACTAGAAGAGAGGAATGAGATAGAGATTAAAGCAGTACTAGCATTAAAACACTTAGCAGACAAGATAATATACTTAGTAGATCCTTCTCCAAACTCCTACTATACAATAGATGAACAACTACATGTACTAGATGATGTAAAGAGTATTGTTGGAGAAGAAGTCATAGTTTGTTTAAACAAAGTAGATATAACACCGCCCAGTAGAGTAGAGGGTGTTAAAAAGATTATTAGAGAAAAACACTATAGAGTAGAAGTACTAGAAATATCTGCTAAAACAGGCTATGGGCTAGAAAAGCTATTAGAGATACTGACAAAGACCATTACAAACAAACTCCCCTAACAGACAACACACCTGGCTCACCAACACCGCCATCAACACTAAACTCTATACTAGGTAGAAACTTCTCAGTAACCATAACAGCTGTAACAGTATGCATTGTAACCCTAGAAACACCAACTCTAGAAAAACCACTTGCCAGACTAATATAGGGTACAACCATATCACCCATATGGCTATCAAAAGCCATACCACTCCTAAGCTCTTCAACAAGCTTAAGACCAGCCTCCTCACCAACTCTTTCAGCAGGCTTACCCCTCTCACTCAACGAGTCAGCTCCAAGAACACTATACTCAGTCAAAGCCCACAACACAATACCACTACCAGGGCCTAAGTGTGGATCCTGTCCAGAACGGTAATACTCTAGCTCAACAACTGGTTTAACACCAAGTTCTCTAAAAACAACTTCTACAGCACTACGGGCCTGCCTCACCGCTACATGGCTTGGGAGACGTACACAATGGCTCCTACCACGTATCTCTCTAACAACACCTCTCTCAACTAGATCAACTGGTTTAAGAGAGCCGTTAAGCCTCTTAACACGTAGTACCACATGCCCTCCACCACGAGGGTAGTGTCCACGTCTTTTAAGCTCTATAGAAGCTTCTACACCAAACCTACGTAGATGCTCTAGAAACACGTATCTCATATAATCTATAGGTGGGCTCCAACGTACATCAGTACCGCCAGTAATCTCTACAACACTATCACGATCAGCAAACAATAGTGCGGGTAGGATAGCTTGTATAACAAGTGTGACACTGCCAGCAGTACCTATGTCAAAACGATAATAGCCTCCACGCCTCACTCTAGGCTCAAACCATACCTCCATACTACCAACACTAGCTCCACGTACACGAGCACTTGTTATAGTTGCTAAAGCTCTAACTCCAGTTAAGTGCTGTGGACGTAGACCTGGATTACTACGTTTAGCCCTAATATTATAGATATGGACTGGTTTAAGGAGGACAGCTGATAACGCTAGACTATACCTTAGTATCTGTCCACCGCCCTCACCCATACTACCATCAATCTCTACATACTCCACCATTAGCTCCACCCCGGAATACTCCATAACAAACCTTTCTAACTCTAGAAACACCGTTAATACCAATAATATACTCTACCACAGGCTCTGGAACACGCTCCATCCACTCATCACTATACGTCATAAGATACCTTATACGAGTACCATTATAGAGCTCTGGCTTATATAGCTCAATCTCTATAACATCTAGTCCAAACCACTCATAAATACCGGCTACATGGGGATTACCAGTAGCAACAGCTTCAACTCTTGGAACCATCCCAAGTACATAGCCTGTCCATGCTAAAGGCTTGTTTATATCAGGTACTGGTATAAGCCAGTAACGACTCCTACTAACTCCTTCACGAGATAATGTATAGTGTATCATCTCAATACGTTCACCAGCTGTAAAAGGGTTATGACACGTATATGCTTCTTGAGCACTACCAATAACAAATACTATTTCATCAAACCTTTTAAGAAGATCATGTACAACTCTTAAATGCCCTAGATGGAATGGCTGGAAACGCCCAGGATACAGTACTCTACGTTTCAAACCCTACACACCCTAACCCAGTCACCTATACTTAAGCCACTCCTATCTCTAGCAGACCCCTTGTTAACACCAATTTCTAGAAAACCCCAGCTATTGATATAGCATACATACTCTCCTTCACTAACATATCCAAAGCTTCTTTCAAATAAACACTCTATTGGAGAACCCCTATTATACACTATAAGTCTATCTCCAAAACTCCATGGAACACCTCTAATGTTTGTCATAAGGTTTCCAAATACATCAACATAGCCTATGTATCCATAAATACATCCATCCTCCACTCTAGGAAACTCTATAGATGGTTTAACAAGTTCACCAGTAAACTCTATACCAAGCCTCCAAGGTGGAACACCAATACTCAAGTAAGCAGCTATTGGTGAAAACAAGTCTCTACCATGGAAAGTATATGATGCATCCCTAAGCCTATACGGGCTATTACTTATATCATATACTGCTTCTACACCATCATCAACTACAGCACAGTATAGACAGCCATTATCAGGCCCTATGAAGTAATAGTTCCTTGTTTTAACAAGTAATGATCTACGCTTTGTACCAACACCTGGGTCTACAACACATACATGTATTGTTCCTTTAGGGAAATACCTATAGCTTACCTGTAGTATAATAGATGCTACATTTACATCGTGTCTAGGGATCTCGTGGCATAGATCAACTATTATAGCATAGGGGTTGATACCATATATAACGCCTTTCATAACACCTACATAAGGGTCTTTTAAGCCAAAATCTGTTAGTAAAGTAATAACTCTACTAGCCAATACACATGTACCTCAAGAGAGTCTATCTTCTAGCTGTAAGGTTTAGTGAGTCAAGAACCATTGGCGTATATATACGTGTTGTTGTTGGATAACCTAGTTTACTATTCTTAATAATCCTCTTAGCAAGTGTTGCTAGCGTTGCTGTAGCTACAGGCTCTCCATGATTCAATATAATGTTTCTTGGTTTAGGAGATATAGCTCTTAAATAACGTAGTAGTTCATCCTGATCACTGTGTCCACTAAAACCATCAATACTATATACATCCATATTAATCTTTATAACTTCAATCTTATTCTCAACAACCATCTGTAGTTCACGAAGACCATCCTTAATCTTCCTACCAAGAGTACCCTCTGCCTGATAACCTACAAACACTAGTGAGTTCCTTGGATCACTAGCCATAAGCTTAAGATACTCAACAGCTGGGCCTCCAGTAAGCATACCTGATGTAGCTATTATTAGTGATGGACGATCCTCTACAATATCTGGACGGGCTACACGCCCCTCTATAATGTTGAAGTAGTCTGCTGTAAACGGTTTTTCTCCGCGATAGATCCTATCCTTAAGCTCACGGTTTAGATACTCTGGATACTCTGTATGTACAGCTGTAACCTCGTTTACAAGACCCTCAATGTAAACATTGATCTTTGGTATAAGTCCTTTCTCAATAGCATCATTTACTACAAGCATGATCTCCTGTCCACGTCCAACAGCAAATACTGGTATAAGCACGTTACCTCCTTTCTCAATAGTCTTCTTAATAATATTTACAAGTGTTTCCTCAGCTTCACGTCTACTCTGCTGCTTTGTAGCACCATAGGTTGACTCCATAATCAGTGTTTCTACACGTGGAAACTTCTCATTAGCTTTCTCAAGTAGTCTAGTAGTAGAGTATTTGAAGTCACCAGTATAGACGATGTTGTGGAGACCTGCTCCAACATGTATGTGTACAATAGCTGATCCAAGTATGTGTCCAGAGTTATAGAATGTTATCTTAACGTCAGGCGCTACATCAGTAACCTCATTATACTCTAAAGGTATTATATGTAGTATCATTGTCAATAGATCCTTCTCAGTATATGGTGGTGGATGCCCCTCCCTCTGAGTAACCTCTATATAGTCACGTAGCATTAGAGCCATTAGTTCACGTGTAGGCTTAGCTACATAGACTGGTCCACGATAGCCATACTTATACAATAGTGGTACAAGACCGCAGTGGTCTAGATGAGCATGTGTTACTACAACAGCATCTAGTTCCTCTAGTCTTAGAGAGTCTATATCTATGTATGGGTACATGTGCTCATAATCAGATGCTCCAACATTAACACCTAGATCGAGGAGTATCTTGCTCTCACGTGTTTCAAGAAGTATGGATGACCTACCTACTTCCATAAAGCCTCCAAGAGCTGTTATACGTACATAGTTTGTCTTAAACAATGTATCTCTATGGATCTTCTCACCAATATGTCTTAGAAAGCTTAAACGGTAATCGCTTTCACCAAGCATGTACGTTATAATGCTATTAAGTGTCTTAGACTCTAGAGGGCTGGCACGTACAGGTACTGGTCTCCAACCAGTTTCAGCCATTATATGGTGTCTTCGAGTAGCACCCTTACCTATAACAAGACCTGGTTTCTCAGCCTTAATCCATACTTCTCCAAGTGTTTCATCAAAAACAATACTCTTAGGATCAATACCTGCATCTCTAGGCACGATCTCCAATATCTTCTCACGTGCTTCTTCTGGTTTCATACGTGCCTTGGGGTCTATTCTTACAACAACACGTTTCTTAACCTTCTTAGCAATAGCCTTAACAAGATCGAGTTTATCAGCTATAGCTTTACGGTTCTTAACATAAATAGCTATCTCCGGTCCTTCAAACTCTATACGTGTAAGCTGTACTTCAGGAGGCATTTCAGCTACTATTGTCTTTAATACATACTCTCTAGTCTTATCCATAGTAATTCTTCTCAATCAGTTGAACACCTCATTATATAAGCTTGTTACACAAACTATCACTAATCACTCTACACACTTGATTGATAGTATATTAAAACCATATACTATTACACTTCCCTTATCTCATGTTAGAGTGTAATTGTATATCCCTTTTATAATTTACCACTCAAAAACAACGATTCTATGTTGTAAAAACCCTATACTTATATGGTATGGTCTCTTTCTTAAACAAATCCCTACCTATAACAACAACATCTACTCCCTCACCACTAAAACTATCCCTCTCAATAGCTGACATAACAGCTTTACTAGCAAGATCAACTGCTCTACTAAGATCCATATCTGGTGAATAATTCTTCTCTAAAACACCAAAAGCTACTGGTGAACCAGAACCAGTAGCCATATAGTCTTCTTCACTAATTGTACCAAATAAGTCTATATAGTATAGTCTAGGCTTGTCATCATACCCTCCGAGAAGAAGCTGTACAATAAATGGAGAAACTCTTAGATAAACCGATACAAAGTTGCTAAGATAAGTAGCTATAGACTTTATATCAGGCTTCCTGCCAATCTCAAGCTCATAGTATCTAGAAATAGCTCTAGCTAAGTCAATAAGATACTGTGCATCAGCTACAAGACCAGATATAGTCATAGCCATATAGTCTGTAACCCTATGTATCTTCTCAACTCTTTTATGAGCAATATATAGGCCAGCACTAGCTCTCTTATCAGCAGCTAATACAACATAGTCATTCAGCCTTAAACCAACAGTTGTAGTCTTTGTATCTAACTTCTTCTCTTCAACACTCAAAACTAAGACACCAAAACGCTTCTACAACCCGTTATATAGACTTACAAGCTTTAAAATATTACCTAATACACTCTAATATATACTGCTCCATAGATACTGTCCAGTAACACCATATGTTTGATATAAGAGATTATAGATGGTGATCTACTGATCTAAGGTTTAAATAAGTGGAGTAGAGATATGTTATGTAAGTATCTACTCTAGCGGTGTATGTAATTGGATCTCAATCCACATATAATAGATCTTCCTAAGAAGATTGTTGTTGGAATAAACATAGTACCTAATACACCAGACTATATAGGTGAACTTGGTTATGGGAGAGGTAGTGTAGTAGCTGTAGTGACTGGTCCAAGAGTATATGGTATTGTCTGTAGAGAGCTTATAGACTCACTTATAGATAGAGGCTTTGATACAAGCTATTGGATTGTTGAAAAACCTTTGAAGACTCTAGCTGATAGACTTGTTGAGGAGATTAGAGAGTATAAGCCAGTCTTAATAATAGGTGTTGGCGGGGGTAAGGCTATAGATACCGCAAAATATGTAGCATCAAAGATGGGTAGACCATTTATAAGTATCCCAACAGCAGCTAGCCATGATGGTATAACAAGCCCATTTGCAAGTCTTAAGGGTATGGATAAACCAACTAGTGTTAAAGCAGTTACACCACTAGCTATTATAGCTGATATAGATGTTATAGCAAAAGCACCTTCTAGATTGCTTAAAGCTGGTGTAGGAGATCTTGTTGGTAAGCTAGTGGCTGTCAAGGACTGGCAGTTAGCACATAGGCTTAGAGGAGAATACTATGGAGAATATGCTGCACAACTAGCACTACTATCAGCTAAACACGTTATCAGATACCACGAGGTTATAGCAAGTGGTAACCCAGAAGGTGTGAGAATAGTTGTTGAAGCACTTATTAGTAGTGGTGTAGCAATGGGTATAGCTGGTTCAAGCAGACCAGCTAGTGGTTCAGAACACTTGTTTAGCCACGCACTCGACATTCTTGCTCCAAAACCAGCTCTTCACGGAGAACAAGTTGGTGTAGGAACTATTATGATGCTATACCTATATGGTGACCCCCGGTGGAAGAGGGTTAGGAAGATACTACAGAAGATCGGTGCTCCAACAAATGCACAGGAACTAGGTATACCGGAAGAGACTATAGTTAAAGCACTCACTATAGCCCATACTATTAGGCCAAGATACACTATTCTTGGAGAAAAAGGTCTTACATGGGAAGCTGCTGAAAAACTTGCTCGTGAAACAGGTGTTATTGACTAGATTCCCGAGCCTCCTCTACATTCTCCTTCCTAGTCTCACTAGCCTCTTCTATCTCTTCTACAGACTCCCTAGCTTCTCCAACTCCCTCTCTAGCCTCTACAGCTCCCTCTTTCTCTTCTACCTTACGTTCAAAAACTTCCTGTAGTACAACCTTTCTAACACTATCCTTGAAGAACTCATAGATATCACTTACAAGTGCTATCTTAGAATACTGTATATCACGTCTAGTCATAATCCTTGTAGGTATGTCTACTACTACAGTCTTTTCTCCAGGTCTAAACTCTACACTAACATCCTCCATACCTATTCTAAGATGGCGTGCTGTAAGAGCCTTAAGCTTCTCAACTGGTTCCTCAAGCTTCTTTAAAACCTTAACCTTATAGACTAGTGTCTTACCAGCTAGTGGGTGATTGAAGTCTACAACAACACGTCCACCAGTAATACTCTTAACAATACCTGTTTGACCGCCAAAATCTATAGCATCACCAATCTTTACATCAATACCTCTTCTACGGAACTCGCGTATACTAAAAACCCTAATCTTACCTGGATCCCTTAAACCATAAGCCTTCTCTGGAGGAACCACAATCTCCTTCTCAACACCTACATCAAGTTCTTTCAAAGCATCATCAAGTCCTTGGATAACCCATCTACGTCCAATAACAACAAGTACTGGACCATAGAGTCTATTAGAGTCATATATACCCTCTCTACGTGCAATCTCTTCACTAGTAGTATCAACAACATTCCCAGTCTCTTTAACACGGACAGTATACTCTATAAGTACAAAATCGCCTTCACTTAAAGCCATTCTAACCCACCCTCTACTATACCAATCTCTTAAATCCACATAACTCTCTAAAACTCTAAAATACTTTGCCAAGACATGGACTTGATTAGACGCTTCCTACTACATAGGCTTCTCTAACCTAAGCTGACAATATAGTGTCTAGAGTTTTTTAACAAACTTCCACAGCCTATCCCCTATCCTATGTATATTCTCTAAAACCCTGCCCTTCCTGACAACCATAGCCCTTAACTCACTAGCTGATACTAGTGCTTTAGCTACTACAAACGGCTTCCTATACTTCTCTTCTACAACAACAACTGGGTCGCCTATACTGAATTCACCATAAACCCCTCTTATACCAGGAGCCATTACATCTGCTCCACGTAGTAGAGGTTTTACAGCACCCATATCTACTACAACATAGGGTATCCACTCATAGCCTTTCATAAGCAGTAGTGTTAGTAGTGGATAGTACTTGTCTCCATATAGGTAGAGGGAGGGTATATTGTCAACAACTAGTATCACACCAACATCTCTATCAACAATTTTCTCAACACGTTTAAACTCAAGAGGTATGCTAGGATACTGTTGTGTAATAGACTTCTTCAATACCTTAACATCTTTTTTAGATAAAAACCACCTCCTAGGCAATCCCGGTAAACCCCATGAACCATGTATACCTTAGACTTAAATAGTTGTTTTCTATACCTAGACTTTATAGATACATGTATAGGGGTTTTAAATAATCTATAAGTGGAGGGTTGGAGCAAGCATGGTTGAAACAGCGCACAAGATCCTTCATGAGTCTATTGGTACAATAGTATTGATAAAGCTTAAGGGAGACCACTCTGTACGTGGTAAACTTAAAAGCTATGACCAACACCTAAACATAGTACTTGATGATGCTGAAGAAGTTAGAGAGAATGGTAGTACAAGAAAGCTTGGAACAATAGTTATACGTGGAGACACAGTTGTACTCATAAGCCCTACACCAACACTATAAGACTACTAGGAAGCCGTTAGGAGGTTGATATGAGTTGACAAAAGGTACAACAAGCTTTGGTAAAATGAGTAGTGGTAAAACACATATAAGATGCCGTAGATGCGGTAGACACTCCTACAACGTAGCTAAAGGCTATTGTGCAGCATGCGGCTTCGGTAGAAGCAAGAGAATAAGAAGATATAGCTGGCAAAACAAGAAAATAAACAGAATAAGAATAAGGTAGACCAAATATCTAAAAGAGATAATGTAATAAAAACTAGAGACGCTTATCACAGACAATTAAGTACTCTTAAAGCATCAATATAGAATCTTCTCATATTACTCCTAAACTTAGAAATAATATACTTAACGAATACTTCCCACTCTCTAGGGATTTCATTATATAGCCTTTGCGTTATCTCCTCAACCTCCTGTACTCCACAAACCCTAATATAGTCCCATAGCTCCCAAGGATTTGATATGGTAGATAATTCCTTATAAGAGACATTGTTTAGATCTAATATTCTGTCAATTAATTGTTGCTCAAATAATAAGTAGTTTCTATCTAACAAGCTGTTATAGTAATGGAATTTCTCATAAATAAGAAACCTATATGCTATCCTATTTAAGAGCCAGTAATCTAGGTATATTGAAATTACTGCATACAGTAGATCATATCTATTAGTTAAGAATTTATAAGAGAAATACTTGTAATTTAAACCATGTTTTAAAACAATGCTGTCAAGAAAACTAGAGTATCTCTTAGATATAGCATAGGCTACAGTTCTCCCATACTCCCTAACTATTCTTGGCTTTATACCAAGCATATTAAATGCACTAGTTATTCTATAGACAAGTGCCTTATACCTATCACGTTCTTCAACTCTATG
>CAYZRH010000054.1:0-16815 GCA_964480805.1 uncultured Desulfurococcaceae archaeon | reverse complement strand
ATGGTTTAAGAATAGAAGTCTATGTAGATAATGAGCTAGTGTATATAAGTTCATGGTTTCACCCTAGATTTAACAAGTACTTAAACAAGACTATAACATTATCAATAACATACAGTAGTGGAGCATTATCTATAGTGTATAATGGAGTTTACTGGAAAACAGCTAATTTGCCAGTTATTCTAGAAAACTATGGTGTGTCTAGTCTATACATACATGGAGTTAGTTCATCAAGTAGTGTTTCAGAAACACTAATAGACAACATAGTTATAGAATGTGATAGTGAAACCCAGGCTCTAATAGATTTTGAAAATCATACAATTGAACCACTCATATATATTGAAGTAGGAGACAATGATAACCCATATAATGGAACTCAATACATATACTTTACACCCCCTACAATTGTTTCAGAAAATACATTTATACTAATAGCAATAGTTATTGCAGTCATCCTCCTATACATGGTTTATTATAGAGTAAGATACTAATTTGTTACAGACGAGCTCTACAATATAGTCTAAGCATTAATAAGGTGTTCTATTCTATTGTTGTATAGTAGGTCTATAGTATGGTATTTAATTGATATTTAGTGGTTGTCTAAAAGTGTGTGTTAATAGTAAGAGGCTTATACTTGATAGTGAAAGGGATGTTATTAGAAGACTTAACTACTTCCTCAAGATATTTAATAGAAGGTATAGTATGAGGTTTATTGGTAAGAAGAGTATTCTACCACACATACTCTATAGTACACAACATGGTCTTGAGAGTGATAAGCTAGGACTTGTACTCTACAATATACTATATAGGAAATACTATGCTCCAATAATTGTTGTCCGAGGCCATGGTGGTAGACTATATATTCTAGATGGACACCACCGTGCTAGAGCATATCTATGGCTTCGTGAACTAGTTGATGCATACATTATTGAAGCAATAGCTTATAAGCCAAGATACTCTATAATACTCTCTAAAACATCTATCATAAACCCTCCAGTCACCTATGGAGAGCCTGTACGGTCTCTAAGACACATGGTTAACATAATATGTTTTTTAGAGAAGAGTCATAGAGTTATAGCAAGGGTTTGGAGAGAACGAGTTGGTTTTGATAAACTATATGCTACACAACCACTTGTAAAACCAGTATCAAGTCCATTAACAAAGGATACACCTCCACCACTAATCTATAGACTTGGTGATGAATACTATGTTGTTGATGGACATACAAGAGTTTGTGCATCACTACTTTATGGGGAGTCTATAGTAGATTCTATAGTGTTTACATTAAATTGTATAGTAGGTCTTATTAAGACATCTGAATCACTAGGTAAGCCTAGAATAGACTATAGCTATTGTATGAAGTCATCTAACAAGTGATCTAGTGATAGATATTGTTAAAACAATAGCTATTATAGTTGATAGTAGAATGTAAAAGTTAGTGCTAGATAGTAATGTTTTCTCTCCATGGACTTCTTGTTTAATAGCTTCAATAACTATATAGTACTTCATATATATACTCCATTGTTCATCATACTTTCTAGAGTCTAGTTCAAAATATGTAAGCAGTCCATAGCTATTGTAGACCATATACCTATATTCTAGATAGAATGGAATATACTCACTACCACCTTCTTGTAAGAGGTATAGGCCAGGTATTGCTATAACTTGTTTAAGAGTCTTATTCTCTACTAAATAGCTAGGGTTTACATAATATGGTATACGTGCATGTGGATCAAATAGTAGTGACTCGTTCTTTGCTAAAGGCTTGCTATTCCAATAGAAGAAGTCTTTTAAAGGAATGTTGATCATTGATGAAATTAGTTTAGTAGCTTGAGGGTCTGTGAAGAAGCAGCAAACTTTAGTATAGTTCCTTATTATATAAAAGCCTGTTTCATTATGAGACACGATCCTTACATCCAAGTACCCCTGGATCCATCCATTTAAATATATGGTTTCATTACCTATTGCTTGTGGGTATTGGTAGAATGATACATAGATGTTATAGAGTATCCTATCACCGTTCTTTAACTCTGGCTTAGATGTTTCTAGATAAGGGTTTATGGAGTATACTATAGTTGTTGATAATACTAGGATTAATGCTAAAACCATAGAGATCCTTGTTGGCTGCAATACATACACCTATCTACATGCTAGCTCTTCTAATATAGATAAGTATTTCCAATAATACTTATCTATAGTAAAGGATAAGTCTTTACTGTAGTATGTTTATCTTGTGGTGTAAGGGTTTTGTATAGAAGTATAGTGCTTGGACTACTTGATATACGTAATGGATTCTCCTACTTAGGTGTTGCTAGAGGTTTTAGTGAACTAGTTAACGTGGATCTTGTTTTAGAGCCTTTAGCACTATATGATGGTGATAAGATACTATTCTATAAATCAGACTATTATCTATCACTACTTGATAAGATAGAGGCACTTGCTAGAAATGGTGATGTAAGGTCTATTACATTATTAACACCAGTTGTTCCTAAAGATGTTTTTAGTGACTTTATAGATTATGTGAAAACTATTTGTGTAGACCATAATATATTATATAATGTCCAGTCTTCATTTAAACTACCGTATACTAGTAAGAGCTTGGCTAAGCTGTTAAAGATCAATCCAGTAGACTATGTTGGCGAGGTTATTAGTAGTTCTAATAATATTGTTGTAGATAACAGCTTCTTTCTAGAAATATATGGTTCTAGACCACGTGGTGCTGAACTTAGAAACTCACTAGCATCTATCTCTAAAGAATTTGGTGTTAAGAATATTGTTGGGTTTACAGACTTTATAGGTGGTAAGGGGTTTGCAGCAGTATATGGTGTACGTAGACAAGTTTATGTAGACGACTCTATACCTAGTCCATTCCTATTTGAAGCTCCATGGATAAGGGATTTTGTTAAAGAACTTGTTAGTGAGAGGACACGGGTTCATGGACTTGATATAATCCTTATACTAACGATACACTATATATGGTTTCTACATAGGAGGATTGATTATAGGGAGTTATTGAGTTTTTATAGAGATATTGTTGATAAGTCATTCTTCTATTGGAGGAGAGTTGAGGGTGATAAAGTAGTAGCTTATATAGCTTCACCGCTTGCTTCAATAAAAGTTCTTGCTGAGAAGTATATTGTTTTAGACAATATTGGCAGGAGTTTAACAGAAATACTCGCTAACCAGACAATACTACTAGACTATATACCAAGTAGTGGATCAAACATTGTTATGGCTCTACCACACGAGTATGTACGTGATATAAGTGATGTAGCTGGTCCAGACCGTATACTACGTGTAGAAGTACGTGGGCTATTGATAGCTGGACGTGTAAGGTTTGGTAGTAGCCGTTTCCTTGCTAAACTACTAATGGGTGTTATGAAGAAAAATAGGAAGGTTAGAGCTGTTATGAGCCTCCGCTATAACCCATTGTTTATAGATATAGCAGGTAAGCAGGGCGTTGTTTCTAAGGAGATAAAACTTACACTACCTAGAGAGAAGGATGTGTGGAGGCTTTCACGTGAAGAGATTATAGAGTATAATCTTGATAGAATAATAGATGTTGTACCAAAGGATAAGGATGCATTCATACTATACTATAGAGAAGCAGTTAATGTAGAGCCATCAATGATGTTCTTCGGCTCATCAGCTACAGATATAGTTTCTCGTGTAATAAACATAGCTAGAATAATTAGAGAAGTCTATGGTGAAACCTAGTCTCCAAGCTCTTCATAACCTCTACCAAGAACACGGCACCACCTCCAAGGCTCTTCAACACCTCTTGGGCATCCCTTACCATGGCGTATTGGCTTCTCAATACTGCTAAGCAATACTATACGGCTTGGAATACTCTCACTAAGAACCATATAGCCTGTTCTCTCAGCAAGCTTTTTAGCAAAATCTCTAACTTCTTCATGGCTAGGCATGTTAGCTGATGAAAGTCTACCACGGCTACGCCCCATGTACATATATGCTTTAACTTCAACATATGTTGGAGAACCTTTCTCAACTAGTTTAGAGAAACCATCTAGATCCCTCTCACTCATGTTAAACCCTTTAACAACAGTTATCCTATACACTGTAGGACATTTAAAACTTGGAAACAACTCTACAGTCTCTAACACTAGATCCCATGCTCTACCTACAAGTGGTCTATTAAAAACCATGTACATGTCACGACTCCATGACTCAAGACTAAGGTATAGCTGGCTAGGCTCGGTCTCAAGCTTAGAGAGCATGTCTGGACGATAACCGTGTGTTACAAGGAATGTAGAGAAACCACGTTTCCTATACTCTTCAATAAGCTCTCCAATCCGTGGATAAAGTGTTGGTTCACCAGCAAGGCTTATAGCTGCTTGATTAGGCTCCATAGCCTCTTCATACATCTCATAAGATACACGTGGATTACCCTTAAACCCACTAATTATACGGCGGTACTCAATAATACTCTCTTCAACAAGAACCTCTGGATCATCAACTACTGGTAGCCTAGTCTCATCCCACTCCATACCAATATCTTCAGGCTGTATTCTCCAACAATGTAGACAGCGGTTCCAACACCATGCTACAGCAGGTGTCATTTGTATACAGCGGTGGCTTTCAATACCATACCATAGACATTTATAGCAAAACCTATTGTTTACAAGTGCTTCCTTAGTCCAGTAGCATCTCTTAATAGCACCAGTTGTTCCTATAAGGTGGTATCCTTGTTTCTTTAAAATCCTATAGATCTCTTTATAGACACTACTGCTGTTCCAAAATTCTTCTCTTCTCCTCCTAACTTCTCTCCAATCAATATCTAGTCTTAGTAGTCTTCTAGCCAAGATGATACACCTAGATTTCTAGTTCTCTAAACTCTATAAAATATTCTTAGAATATAGTGTATTAGTTGAGAAAGGTGACCCACTTAGATATTAACCACTAATAACCTAGTAGTAGAGTGGTTGTATGGAGGAAGGTTTTATTTAGATAGGTGTAGAGGAGTTGAAGATACTTGTTATAGGATGTAGTGGTTATCAAGGTTATGTAGTAGGTGTTGCTGAAAGGCTAAAGTCTATGCTAACAGAGCTTGAAATGACTCTAGTTCTTGTTAGAGACCCTTTACATAAGGTAGAGGTTTTATCAAAGAGAACACCATATACTACAAAGATACTTTTAAATAGAGATAGTGTTGTAGAACTCTTAGTTAGAACTTATAGAGAAATGGATAAATACTCACTATTTATACTAGGTTGTCCACGCCTATATCCACTAATACACTCTATCTTTAGAATATCAAAGAAGGTTATGATAGTATTGATTGAGTCTGGATATAACTTCACAATACCATATATAAGCTATTATATACCAGATCCGGTTATACTGCAATGGCCTGAACAAAGGATGTTATATAGTAGAGGAGTTGTTGTTGGACCAATATATGAGAGTCCACTATATAATGTATCTAAGGGGGATTTGCTATCATTTATAGTTAGTTATAGAAACTATAGATTATTGGAAGCTATTAGTTGTAAAGATGTTTATAGAGTTTTAGAAGATATTGGTGAACCGGTGTTTATAGGATATGATAGAGGTGTCTATGTATCTAAGATAGGTGTTAGAAATGTTATAGATGCTTATAGTATTGATTTAGATAGCGTTATAAGTAGGTCTAGAGTTGTTGTTACAGATGATCCTTATTTGGCTATATACTCTAGTCTATCTTATGGTAAGAGTGTTGTATTAGCTAAAGAGTTTATAGATGGTTATGAATACATTAACGCCCGCACTCTAGCTAAGAAACTTAATATAGAGTATGTATGTGTTGATAAAGGTAGTGTAGATGCTATAATTAGGGCTATTTATAATTCTTTAAAAAAGAGTGTTAAAAGCTATGGTAATGGAGGAGCTGTTTTAGCTAAAAAACTAATTGATATACTTCTATAGTCTACTTCTTCTCAAGATACTCCTTATATATCCATCCATTCTCTGTACGTACTACAAGACCCTCCTTCTTAAGATCCTGCAACCTACCTCTAATAGTGTTATAGTTTAATCCTGTAAGCTTCTGGATCTCCTTTGGTGTAAGTGCTCTCTTCTCCTTTTTAAGAGTATCTAATACAGTTTCTTTAGCAGTCTTCTTCTCAGCCATATTCTAACCACCTATTATTGTTTATACAATATGATCTGATCTTTACTCCTTAATAAAATTGATCCTATTCTCTAATAGTCTATTCTAAATACTATGTCTCTATAGTTTATACTATGTAAGCCTTTCAACAATAATGAGCCTTGATCCCCAAGATATATTTCCACAAGCTCTTTAGAACAAAGATCCTCTGTAGTAACAGCTTTATCACTAACATTAATAACTCTTATAATAAAACTCATTCCAAGTCTATGTCCACTATAGCCTCTATGGATACTCCATACAAGATTGTGTTTAACTCTATACAAACCACCAACAACACAGTTTGAAAACCTTAAAAACTAGTCACAGTACTGGGTTCCTTTGGTTCAACGGGGTTTATATGATGACAAAGTTTAGTGAACCAAGCTTCCTATAAATAGCTTCTATAACCCCTTCAGACAAATGCTCCATACGATGGAAAAGTTCATGTGATCTAGGTAGATCAAAGCCTAAGTAGTTGTGGAGAGAGACTTCTAGAATACAGTGTCTACAAACAATATCTTTAGCTCTAGCCAAACCTTCTCTAGTAAGAACTACACTAAGAATATTCTTCTCAACAAAACCATTCTTCCCAATGCGATCAAGTACTTTAGATACAATAGCAAGTTTAACACTAAGAGCACGAGCTATAAATGTTGTACGAGCAACGCCATAGACTAGTTGAAGACTATAAATAGTTGCAAGATAATCATTAAAAGGATCTTTAAAATACCTAGTATAACCACTACTCAAGAGCTGAACCCCACTAGATAAGGTTAGTTCAGTGTATGAAAACCATTATTATCCAAGCAAGTGTTTGTCATGTAAGGACCCATTATATCCTCATCTAGTATAATATATTATTATTAAGAGATCAATAAGTTAGAAGCTGATATTTTCTAGGTGTGATTGAGTTATTTCAAACCAAAGAATTAACTATAACCTATACAGCAATACTATTTAGGGGGTATGTATAGTTGAACTCAGCCTACATGGTTCAAGGTCATAGGGTTGAGTATAGTGGTCCTGGTGAGAAGTATTTTGCAGAGTATATGGATAAGGCTTGTAGTATATTGAGAAAGCTTGGTAAACCAGTTATGTCTAATCGTGCTACAACACTAGCTTTAGCATTAATGGTTGAAGATAATATTATATCAGTATATACTCTTGAGAAGAAGGTTATTGTTAAAAGAGATGATCGTGTTTTAAGCAGTAAGAGTCTTAGAACAAGAATATATTATTGGAAGAAGCTTCTTAAGAGAATGCCTAGTAACTAGACTTAGATAATGGTATAGTTGAGTTAATAGTCCGTAATATTTAGAAATCTGTAGAGTGTTTTACTAACTCTTAGTGAGCATGGTATTGGGTAGGGGGATGGTTAGGTATAGAAGAGAGGGAGTTGGAAAGAGTTATTTAGAAGAGTTAAAAAATTATTTAGTAAATATCCTATCTACTGATTATAGAGAGTATCTTAGTGGAAAACTCTATACTACATGGATTAACAATATAGGCTTTATACATAGAATTATAGAGAGTCCGTTAAAGACTATTGTAAAAGCTACAATAATCTATAGTGGAGAATGGATAGGCTTGATTAAGGATGGTAGAGCATATCTATCACCATTTATCTACCAAGAAGTATATTCTAAAAAGGGGTTTAAAGCAGCAATAGTGGTATCAGATAAGGCTTTAAAGAACTTCCTATATGGTAAAGACATACTGGCTTCATCAATAATTGAAGTCTATCCACCACTCTATAATCCAGTAGCTATACTGGATCCTATTGATAAGAGAGTTGTTGGTGTAGCAAAGCCTATGGTTAAGTATAGCTTGTTTAAGAAGTATATAGCTTCCAAGTCCTTAAAGCCTATTTATGAAAATGTATATGACCTAGGGTTGTTTCTCAGGTTTCTGGATTGACTAATCCTCTATAACTATTCTACCATCTTTAAAGAACGTGCTATAGAAGTGATGGTCTCTAATAAAACCGCCCTTATTCTTTAAAACGCCAATCTGTCTCTTAATAGAACCTTCTTCCTCAATGATGCGTGTAGCAATAATTACGTCAGCAACATAGTCTAGTCCTAGTTCATCAGTAAAGTATTGTCCACTCTGATTATATACAATAACCTCTGTAACACCAAGTGATTTTATAGATGTTAGTATTGTTAGTATAAACCTTGTCCTCTCCATAGGCTCTATAAGGTTTAACATAGCTTCTACACCATCAGCAATCCTTATATGATACTTATTCTCCTGTAAAAGCCTAAGCAGCATATTAAATAATGTTGTAGGTGATATGTAGACAGGGTTTATACTATTAACCATAAGCCTATCCTTTAAACTCTCATAATCGTATCCAAGAACCCTTATATAATGTAGTATCTGGTCACGGCTCTCCTTATAACTAGTGAATATTACACGCTTACCTTTAGAAGCATTATACAATGCTATAGATAGTGCTATAAGTGTTTTATAAGTACCACTAGGTCCCTTAATACACGTTATAGAACCACATGGAAGTCCCCCGCCAAGTATCTCATCTAGTTTAGGAATACCTGTTGGCATACAAGCACTAAAAAGGGTTCCCTGATATTCACGAGCATATGGGTATGGAGAGTATATTTTAAGACCACCAGTCTCTATAACATACTCTGCTGATACAGGTATATAGTTAGAGTAACGAGACTTTGTTATAGTAAAGTATTTGACTTCATAATTAAGCTCTCTTCTACGACTAAGTTCTATAACAATATCAGCTAACACTTCTTCATAAGTCACTTCTTTAGCTTCTCTACCACTAGTCTCCTTTATAACTAAGAGTATTGCTCCAAGTTCTTTAATTCTCTGGATCAGCTGTAGTAGGAATACATGGTACTCTTCTCTAGACAATATAGCTGTAAGTGCATCAATAGTGTCTATAACAACTCTCTCAACATTCCTACTACTAATAGTATTTAATATACGGTCAACAAAGTACAATAGCTTATCTTTTTCAGAATAAACATACTCATGGAAGTAGTGTAGCTTACCCTCTTTAATATATGGACGTAGATCGATACCTATTTTTAAAGACTTATTAACTATTTCATCAAGTGTTTCAATAAAGTTGATATAAAGAACTTCTTCACCTCTCTTAAGACCAGCTTCAATAAAGTGTATGGCTATAATAGTCTTACCAAGACCTGGTGCTCCTTTAACAAGAACTGTTTGTGCGTAGGGGCATTCTAGAAAGATATTTTCTAAACCACATATTCCAAGATCTATACATTCACCTATAGCAACCATTACTCTCAGCCAATACGATTATACAATATAGATATACTGTTATAAGAAGTTAATAAGACTATAGATATGAACTGAATTAGACTGGATACTTCTGGACAATAGCGTCTTTAGCAGAGACCTTTCTATAATAATAGGGTATTCGAGGCTCTAAAAGACTCTCTATATAATCAAGATCCTTGGAGAAGAGATCCCTTATATCATCAATACCGAGGACAGTCATAGCAAGACGGTCAATACCAATACCCCATGCTATAGCATTAACACCGCTAGCTCCAAGAACCTCCATAACTTCTGGACGAAACATTCCTCCAGGGAAAACCTCTACCCATCCAAGACGAGGGTGTTTAATAAATCCTTCAACACTAGGCTCTGTAAATGGAAAGTATCCTGGTTTAAACCATACTTCTCTAATACCTAGTGCTGCAGCAAACTCTCTGAAGAAAGCTAGTAGGTCTTTAAAAGTTATCTTCTTACCAACAATTATTCCATCAAGCTGGTAGAACTCCATAGCATGTTTAGCATCAAGTGTTTCTGGACGGAATACACGGTCTAGTGTGAAACAACGGTATTCTCCAGCTCCACGTTCATATATAATCCTAGCTGATACAGCTGTTGTCTGTGTACGTAGTATAGGGTTTAAAGCTTTATCAATACTCCACTTATACCTCCAACCAGTTTCATGAACCTTCCTCGTTCTCTCAATAAGCCCTCGATCAACAATCCTTCCTCTAAAATCTGTATCTAGAAAGAACGTGTCATGGATCTCACGTGCAGGGTGATCTTGTGCTTGGAATAAAACATCAAAGTTCCATAGCTCAAGCTCTACATGTGGCCCCCTAACTTCTTCAAAACCCATAGATACAAGT
The DNA here is from genome assembly GCA_964480805.1 of uncultured Desulfurococcaceae archaeon. Classification (GTDB taxonomy): domain Archaea; phylum Thermoproteota; class Thermoprotei_A; order Sulfolobales; family Desulfurococcaceae; genus CAYZRH01. The sequence goes on along the minus strand of CAYZRH010000054.1, from coordinate 6,516 downwards.
ATTTCACGAACCATATCTAGAAACTCCATATACGGGTTAAGCCTATGTATTGGCGTTGTTGGCGGGGGTATTCTTAGATCAAACTTTTTAATAATAACACGTTCAATCTCTCCAGTCTTATATAGTGTTGGTGATACAACAGTCACTAGCCTAGCCTTCTCAACTAACTCCTTACTCCATAGTTCTAATAATTTATCGCTAGCTTTAACATAGATCTTCTTAGTCTTTGTCTTCTCAATAAACCTCCTCCTCTTAAGAAGGCGTTCAGCATGAACTGGTATGCTCCTGCCATACACTACCTCTCTAAGCCAACCCTTAATCCAAGCCATATCCTCTACAGCCTTCATACAATCGTCTTGTGTACCAGTCTCTACAAACCCTTCAACAACAACAATACACCTACTTCTAGCAAGATGTTGGAAACCTATACTAGCCTTCTCTCTAGACAAGCCAGTTTCACGTATAACACATTCAAGGAAGTCTCTAACACTAACACCCTTACACCTATACATTACATGATACACTATCTCTTCTGGAAGACCGTGACTTAGTACAAAGCGTGCTTCATCAGTAAGATCATATGCTTCAACAACACGTCTATCAACAATAACTAAGCCCATAGACTCTAGTTCAGCAAGATCTCTCATAAGATCCTCTCTCCTATACCCAAGAACACGTGCTAAAGCATCTAATTCAACATAATCCTTTATATTAACAAGTTCTTCTAAAACCCTATACTGTCTCTCAGGAACAACTACTCTATCCACTTAATCAACCACCCTAAACTATAGTCAACAAGCTTGTGTATAATAAATTAAATGGTTAACAATAATATAGGTGTTTTCTTTAAAATAATAATTATAGTAGGTGTTCTATTATGGAGAGTAAGAAGACAGGTTTACTAGCTAGTGCTCTAGAATACCTATCTAAAGCATCTCTAAGTCTGGCTATAGTGTATGCTATAGGCTTGATCATATCTATTATAGTAGTGGTAATAGTCTATAGTAGAGGCTTCAATATATTCTATACACCAATAACTGGTGTTGAAAGCCGTGAGTTATTGGAAGAACTGTTTACAACAATAGGATTTGTAGTTGATATTAGTATTTATTGGGAGATAGTGTCAACAGTAATTGTTATAATAGTCTTTATACTATTCCTATATAAGTCTCTAAGAATGCTTAAAGAATACAGTGTAGATGAATACTCTACACCAAAGACCATGGTTTCACTAGGATACCTTATAGGATACCCACTACTAACTATTGGATCCACACTACTACTCTATAATTTAAAGGATTTAATAACAAGAATCCCCTCATCACATACTTCTAATACGGAAGTGGGTAGGTGGATTATGCAACAATTTCTACAAATGTTTGGATCAGCTGTTATAACATTGATTGGGGGATTGCTATTACTTATAGGCTATATAGGGTTAATAATACTACTATATAGATTATCAAAAACTTTTAGAGGAAAACTCGATATAGCATGGATAACTATATTAATAGCATTTATAGTATCGTTCTCCTCATCATTCTCATACATTGGATCAGTTATAGGCAATGCATTATGGACTATAGCATTTACAATACTGTATATTGAAGCAAAGAAATTATCTACTATAGTTAAAATAGAACCAAGTACAGTACTAAAGAAAACACGGATACCTCCCCCTCCACCTCCAATATTATAGAAGAGGTTAGGAAGAAAAGGAAAAAAGTATTTGAATAAAACACTTGGTCTTTACTAAAACTCTCATCTTCTCTTTAATAAGTATAGGATTGCTAGTATAGCAGTTAGGAGTAGTATTGCTGTAATCCATGGCTCTGGAGCTGGTATAGCATATGGGTTGTGTGGTAGTGAAGCTGTTTCAGTTGCTCCCTCACCTGCTCCACTGGTGTATGTTCCAGTTGGGTCTACATACTCTACTTCAACCTCTTCTGGTGGGTCTACAACACCGCTCCATTCATATCTTCCATTAACTAGTGGTATATTGCTTGCTACCAGTTTCCATGTATTATCCTTCTTTACATATATGTTTACATAACCTACTTTTACAAGACTATTGTTTACAGCATCTCTTACCTCACCAGATATGTTTAGGAATAGGTGTGTACGGTTTATCCAGTGTGTACTAGCGTCTACATTGATTACTATAGTGACACCCCTCTTAACCACTTGTACTATCCTTGTATTAGATGAGGGCTTGTATGTTATTGAGCCAACAGTAGCTCCACTAAACACGACTGTTATGTTTAGTGGTCCAAGCTTGTCTGGTGATACAGTTAGTGTACCAACACCATCTACAAGGTTTACAGTAGTTGATAAGCCGTTAACGTATGCTGTAACAGTTGTTGTTAACTTAATAACTGTACCGTTAGTAAACTCTAGCTTTATAGTATAGTCTACAGTCTCATACAAGTGTATAGAAGCTGGTCCTTCAATAACAACTTGTGTCTCATAAACTGGTGTTGGATTCACACTAACTATTAGTGTAGCACTTGATGGCCTATAGACTACTCCATCAACTGTCTCACCACTATATACTACTGTTATATTGTATGGACCTGGCGATGTGGGTGTTATTGATAATGTACTGGTTCCACTTATTAGTGATAGCATTTGTGGTGTACCGTTTAGGTATACAGTTACCGTTGTATCAATTGGTATAACACTATGGTTAACTGCATACTGTAGCTTTATAGTATAAGTCTCTGTCTGTCCAACATATGTTGCCGACGGACCCTCAATAACTATTTCTGTATCAACATAAGTATACTCCTTAACAATCGTTATCTTTGTACCGCTTGACGGGTTGTAGACTGTATTATCAACAGTTGTTCCATTGAATACAGCTGTTACATTAAATGGACCTGGAGTGTCTAGTGTTAGTGTGAATGTGTAGACTCCATCTACTAGTGTTACAGTCTGTTTACTACCGTTTAGATACAGGTCTATATCTGTAGTTAATGGTATAACACTATGGTTGCTAGCATACTGTAGTCTTACTGTATAGGTAGCTGTATCACCTACATATACTGTATCTGGACCAGTAATATTGATCTCTGTATCAACGTATACATAGGCTACACCAACAATAACTGTTGCTGAATCACTTGAACCAGTATACTTGCCAGACACACCGTCATAGTATACGTCTATAGTTAGCGGACCAGGTGATCCAGGTATGTAGGTGTCTGTAGCATGTCCAGTTCCATTAGTATATACTGTATATTCAGTAGTACTGTTGTAGACAAACCTTACTGGAGCATTGGCTACTGGTGTACCGTTTTCTAGTACAACTCTTGCTATAACAGTTATTGTATCACCAACTTTTGGTGAAACAGGTGTTACAGATTCTATAGTTGTTGTTGAAGACTTCTCACTAATAGTTACAGTCATGGAGTCGCTTGAAGCAGTATACTCGTTATACTCATTACCAGGTAGTGCTTCCTCATCTCCATGGTATATGAATTCTAGACTATATGTACCACTAACATTAAACTTTATGTCAACACTACCGCTACCACTAGTGACTGTCACGTTCTTCCACGAGTTACCGTTAATCTTGATCTCTACAGTAGCTGTTGATGGTGTAGATACTGTGCCAGATAGTGTTATAGTATATGTTAGTGTATCCTCTACCTTACCAGTTGTTGGGCCAGAGGCTGATAGTGTTGTATCAATATAGTTTATGGTAAGTGATTCTACATCACCAGTTGATAGTGTTAGTGTTTTAGATACACTTGGATAACCAGTGTATGTTACCTGGAATTCATAGTCATAGGTTCTATTAATGTGATAGTATGGGTGTACTAGATAACAATGGGCTATACCATCTGAACCAGTAGTGAATACTCTATCAATATTTGTTCCATTACCATAATCTGTAACACCTACTTGAGCACCAGTAGCTGGACCGCCGTTAACAGTGACGTTTACATCAACACGTATAGTATATCTCCTCCATAGCTTCTCAAAAGCATCAATAAATGCTTGAGCTATAATAGTAGAGTTTACTGCAACTATTACTTCATCATTAATATTCCATCCATAGTATGTTGGATGAGCACTGCCAAAGTACACTATCTTATTATCTATAATGAATACTTTATGATGCATATATGGATACCATATGCCGGAATCCGGGTCTGTATGGTCTTTATCAAGTGTTACAAGAACACCATTATCTACAAGCCAGTCATACTCGTGAGCTGTAGTATTCTTCCAATACTGACCAGCTTCAAATATTCCTCTTACATCAAGCCCATCATTCTTCTTCTGTATAAGTAGGTTAGCTATAGTACCATTAGTGAAGTCAAAGAACATTAGATAGACACTACTAGTAGCATTATCTATAAGTTCATATACTAGATCCTTGTAAGTACCGTTATCCTCTGGTCCAATAAAGCTCCAGATCCTGGCACTAGATCCATTGATAACAGTATCTATCTCCTTATAGACGGTTTCCGCACCACCATGGAATACACCTGTAGAGCCAGACCATTTCTCTTGAAACTCTATCTTTAGGTTCTGTGCAAGCCTTGTATTGTTTATAATAACTATGTTATTGTAGTCGTTGTAGAAGTTATAGTATTTTAGATTAGCACTCATGATTACTGAATACTCATCATCTATAACAAAGTACTTACTATGGAGTATACCATCACCACTCTCCCTCTTAACTTCAACACCAAGATTCTCTAAGTATGATTCAGCAGCATCATTTACATAGTATTCATCAAGTATAACCTTGACATCAACACCACGTGTTATAGCATCTTTAAGAGCATCAGCTACGTCTTTAGCAAAGGAATCACTACTAGGATCGCCCCATAAGTATACTTCTATATAGATGTAGTATTTAGCATTATTAATTAAGTCTAATAGTTTAGCCTTAGCTTCATCAGCTTCCCATGGAGTAAAGTATACCCAAGCACTAGATGGTGTACCAGCAATAGCTGGTTCTGGTATATCAACATTTATTGACAACTCTAGAGCATAGGCATAGCTTTCTCTCTTAAAAGCAATAAGTACTGTATCACCATCAGATGCTACGCCATGTACGTAGTCGTTATAGTTTTTATGTGTAACCTCCATAGGTGTTGTAGAAACTATACTTGGGTCATCCATTGTCTCATTCAGTAATACTACGTATATACGGTTATACCAGCTACCTTCAATATTAACACTACGGCTCCATGCTATAACGTAGTATTCTTTACCTAGTACATGTCTAGCCCATATATGGTGCTCATAGTAGTTGTTAACACTATCCCATCCAATATCGATGGTGTCAGATATACTCCATGTACTAGGATCAATTAATTTAGCATAAACGTTTCCTCCATAAGAGTCTGAGCCGTCAACAAGGTCTCTCCATACAACAAGAACAGTACTACTACCCTTAACAACAACAGGATACATAGCATCACTAGACAACAATGTTCTAACATAAGAACCAGCACTATAATTATATACTACAACATATTTACTATAGCCAGGACTGTATGCAAAGACGTACTTACCATTAATATAGGCTCCACCAAACACGTTCTCTAGCTCATCATAAGTAGTATCAGTTATAACACTCTTATAGTACCCTCTATTACCATCAAGATATATCGGGCATGCATAGATGTCGTTTTTTGTATCGCTATCATATTTTGTATATATTATCATCCACCAGTTATTATCCGGATCAGGTATTACGGTATAGCTTGCATACCAAGGCCTATTGTTTGTTGAAAGATAGTCTCCAGACCATGTTACAGTCTCTGTTGACTCATCTAATACACCCCATTTTAGATCGGCGGAAATAGAACTATAACTGTACCAGTATACTAGCAGGTATTTACCGTTAAGATATGATGCACCAGCTAGTGTCTCGTTATTACTATTGTCTGTAAACGGACTATATGTTCCAACTTGCCATGAACCACCATCGTTCTTTACCAATGCATATTTTACATCTATGTTCTCTCCATTAGATTCTACAATGCTGTAGCCTACTAGGAAGCTGTTATCACCAGCTACAACAGAGTCTATATAGAATGCTTTATCACTATCATCTACAAGTATAGTTGTCATTGTACCGGGGTTATCTGGATCTATAATAGCTACATACAAGTCTCCTATATCAACTGGCTCTGTACCAAAGTAGAATGTACCTTGTTTCCTAATCCATGCTACTATATATGCATCTAATCCACTAGAATATGCTGTATGTCCTAGAGAACCTGTTCTACCACTAATAGAATACTCTACATCAGTAGTGTCAAGAGCTGTTTCTGTAGACTTTGTAGTAAATGTATCTCCTACAGCTCTCTCTACTAGGTATGTGGGGCTAGTTATTGATGCTATTAACATAAGTAATAGAGCTATAGCTATGGTTCTATGCATATAAGAACACCCCTATTAGAGATACACTACTAGATATGCCTATTATTATGTCAGAAGTGAGTGTTAAGCTTTTCTCTAACATATACATGTATGATCATATGTATGTGT
>CAYZRH010000053.1:0-17227 GCA_964480805.1 uncultured Desulfurococcaceae archaeon | reverse complement strand
TACCAATTATATGCATCTTTAACCAATAACTTTTTTCCTCTAAATATGATATATATTATAGGGATTAATTATGTTAGAACTAACTCGATCAGTTGTATCAAATATAGTGATATTTATAATACTCTATAGCTTATTAGCTCAAATAGCTCCTACTCACTTTATCCTCCATACTTCCTATGTAGAAAATGTAGAAGAGACTCTAGGAGATATCAATTTTAATAACCAAACGTCTGCACATAATAGAAGTAATGTTGAAGTTGTTGAAATAGATCTTAGTCCTATCCTAGATAGAAACATTAGGTTGCCAGATATTATTGTAACAATACTTAATGATTCAAGAGAGATCGAGTTACCATACATACCCAAGCCTGAAGGAGAGATTAAAAATAAATACCTTATTGACACTCTCTATAAGGGTATGAGTATTAATAAGCTATCTCCTATAGAGTTTAAACAATTTATTAATAAACTTAAAGCTAAAGAGATTGACCTAGATAAACTTAAGTATAGATCAGCTGAGTTAAGGTATTTAAAGACAAGTGTTAATGCTTCAAGCATAGTTGTCTTTATTGACAACTCTATAGAGCCCTCTATAGACGGGTGTAGTGGGTGGTATTATAGAGCATTAGTAAATGGGTTAGAGAAGAGAGCTAAGTATACCTATAAAGGGTATACTATCTATGTCTACTACTCAGAATCAGGTAGAGATGTACAACCAATAGTATTGATACCACATGATATACCAGACTCTATTGTCTATACTAAGATTTATAGAGCATTAAGTAGTAATAGTAGTAGAATACAGTTTGAAAACAAGTTAGTTATAAACACTCATATACTATCCAATACAAGAGCTATTAGAAAAGCCTCGTTTTTAAGAATAGAGGAAAACAATAGTATATATGAAACTCAGTATAATGGGGGGTTTCTATGGTATATTAGGCCATGGTCTTCTGAGAACCCAAAGGCAGGGGATTTAGGAGGTTTTAGAAACCGTACATTAACTGGTTCTACATACTATAGTATATCCGATAGATTCTCATACAAGTATAATACAACAAGATATGAGATATGGATATGGATTTCAGCAGATAAACATGTATATCTAAACTTTAAACTATATTTAGACAACAATAATGTATGGGATACTCCAATTACACTTGAACCAGGAGTTTTGTATGGATTTGGTGTAGTTGTACATACAGTACCCGAAGAGCCTGGTAATTACTTACAGCCAGCACCTAATAGTGTATATGTAGCCTTAGTATTATCTGAAGTTAGTGACTCTACTGCTAAGATACTTGTTAACGCCATAGCAGTTGCAAGAGCCTATATAGAGCCTGTAGGATTCTACGTTAATGGAGTATACCCTGTACATAATAGGCTGAGAGGGGTAGGAGATATATTGTCTAGCAATTCAATAGATGAGATAGATGAAGCAGCTGATGAGAGATTCCACTTTATATTCCATGAAGAGGCCTTATTCACATTTCTTACTACTAATAACATATTTGAAATAATACCTACTTACTCTTATCCAAGAATCTACATATATGTAGAGAGCTCTCCAGACCAAAGGTATGATAGGTATGTAAGTTTATACATTAATGGAAAGCTTCTTTCAAGAAAACTAGCTTATAACCCTAACACCCCTAATGGTACAGTTGGGAAGAGAAGTGTTTCATTTCATTTATCTAAGAATAATGATGTATTTCAAGAAATACTATCATCTATAAAAATGGGTGTAAGCCCTACTATAAAAGTTGTTATAGAGGGGTTTAAGAAACCTGAAAACTATAATGGACCTTATGAAGATAACTGGTTTATAAAGTATGGTGGGTTATCCTATTTCTCAAGAGCTAGTTGTACATTAAACATACTCTATAGTGAAGACCCTACTAAGATGTATGATGAGACATGTAGGTATATTACTAGTATAGAACATAGATTCTTTAATGGAATACAGTTATGGAATAAAGTGTCTGATATAAGACAACATCAAATACTTTTTGGATATCAATCACCAAGAGTTGGTTCAGCCCATGACTTCATTATAATAGTTGATGTAAATCCTACTTCAAAAAAGATCTTAGATAATGGAATGGCTGCTGGTTCATACATACATAAAGTTAGAATGTACATGAACATATGGTCTACACGAGCTATATCTCTAGACCTACATTCTTTCTGGGGTCCTTCAGGAGATAATGTTAGAGGTGCTATTGAGAGTATACAGTGGGGTTTATGGATTATTAGTCTCTCTGGCTCAATACTTGGCTTTATTAGTGGAAACTGGTTTATATCGACAATAGCTTTAGCAGCAACAGCTCTATCTTGTCCAGCACTATATGTATATGGAGCAAACTATGTAAGTTCATGTACACCATACGGTAGCAATGGATTAAAATGTGTAGGTGAACTTGAAATAGGATGGGATTACGTGACTAAGGCTCCTGTGACACATAGAATAGCGTTTGGTCCTGATGAGGGTTTATGGACTTCTAGTGACTATGTAAGAGTGTATTACTCTATTAAGATATATGAAAGTAATTGGGATGAACTAGGTTCTACAACTTATGTTAGATATGGTACTCTTGCTACTGGTGATATAGTGTATGTTAGACCTTTAAAGTAGTTGGAGGGTGTTGCATTTATTGGGTAGACTTACTTGCACCTATAAATCACTTATAATAGCTATACTAGCTACTATACTTATGGTTTTCCTTATGCCTTTTGAATGTTTTCTCCAAGTGAGGGCTGCTAATTCACCGCCATACACTGGTATTGGTAGATCTTATATTGTTCAGGGGTATGTAGGGTTTATATCTATTCTAGTTTATAGAGTTGTTGTTCTAATTTTTGTGACACTACCAGTTAGAACACGTGTTCTACATATAGGTTTTATTAGTGTTTTAAAGAAGGATCTAGTGCTTACAGTAATCCCGTTGATAATTACTTATGTAGTTAATGTAGCTTTAATAATCTATGTTATGAGTAGTCTTTTTGTTAGTGTATGGTCTTATGGTTTAGCTGTATTAATTGGATCGATTATAATGGTCTCTACTAGTGTTTATGTATCTATTTATGGTATTCCAAGAACAGTCTTTAGTGGTTCTAGAAAGACAGCATTGTTGAAGGGATTAGCTGTCTCTATACCATCTAGTTTACTAGCACTCTTCTTAACATTGCTCTTCTCACTCTTTGGAGAGATCTATTTGTTTAAATGTTCTGCTCAACAATATGGTGTAGAAGTTGTGAATCCAAATACACCATTAATTGAGTCTATGATGAGTGTTGGATTATTTGGTTTAATAGTTAATATAGTATGGTATTATCTATACTCAAGACTACTACTCTACGTATATACTAGAGGTATAGTGAAGCATTAGAGTATAGATGGGTCTGGATCCTATTTTGACACAAACACTTTAAAGCTATAGCTATAGAGTACTAGGGTAGAGTAGAGGAATTGGGTGGTATAAATGGTTTTTAAAGCTATTTATCCAGAAGCTAAGTATTTTAAGAGTATTGTTGATGCTCTTGCTAAACTTGTTGATGAAGTAGCTATACGTGTTGATAGTGATGGCCTCCATCTAAAGGCTCTTGATCCAGCTCGTGTAGCTCTTATAGAGATCTATCTACCGGCAACTAGTTTTCTAACCTATGAGGTTGAGGGTGAGGAGATTATTGGTATTAGTATGGCTAATCTTGGTAAACTACTTACCCGTATTAAGAAGGGTGACCAGTTTGAGATAGGGTCTAGTGAAGACTATGTAGATATAACAATACATGCTGTTATCAAGAGATCATATAGATTCCGTAATCTAGAAGTACCAGTACCAGAGATCCCTGAAGCTAGTCTAGAATTTGATGTTGAAGCACAAGTTCTTGCAGACACCGTAAGCCATGCTATAAAGGATGCTGAAGCTGTTGGCGATACTGTTGAGTTTGAAGCAAAGGATGATACAGCACTATACATACGTGGTCGTGGTGGAGCTGTTGCTGAAACAAAGATTACACGTGACATGGCTGCACTCATAGACCTTATTGTTAAGAAGCCTGCTCGTTCAGCATATAGTATTGAGTATCTTAAACACGTATTGGCTTTAACAAAGATTGCTGAAGCAACAGCTATTAAGTTCTCTACAGACGCACCGATCTATCTAGAGTTCCTACTAGCTGGTGAGGGCTGGGTTAAGTACTTGCTTGCACCAAAAGCTTAGACTACTTTACCACCAGTTACATAGAACTCTAGTATCCTCTTAGAAGCACGTTCAAAGTCTGTAATACCCTCTTCAAGTAGTTTCTGTAAGAACTCCATACGACTAGTTAGATGCTCTAACAACTCCTCCTCACTCCAACCACGTATTTCAGCAAGCATTTTCAAACGGAAGCTACGGCGTATAACCTCCTCTGGATCATCTGGTGTAAACGTATCAGTTGTTGGATCCCAGCTAAACATCTCTATAGGCTCAATACCTGTTTCACCAACAACAACCTCCCATATCTTAACAACACGTCTTACCCACTTACCCTGTGGGTTAAGAACACGTCTCATAAGAACAATAGCCCATATTAGTGCAAGGAAGCTCTCCTGAACATTCAGTGGTGGGCTACGTAGACGTACAAGTGCTTCATGTGCTGAGCCTGCGTGGAACGTACTTAGTGATCCTTGTCCAGTAGCTGCTGCTTGTACAAGATACTGTACTTCAGCTCCACGAGCCTCACCTACAACAACATAGTCTGCACGTGTACGTAGACTAGCCTTCAGTAGATCCATAAGCCCTATCTCTGTACGTGTACTATGCTCACTTACAGCAAAGCTTGTACGTGTATATAGTGGTTGCCAGTGCTCATGCGGCAGCCTTAGCTCTGGAGTCTCCTCTATAGTAACGATCTTTGCATCAGCAGGTACTAGTGTAAGTAGGCTCTGCAGAGTTGTTGTCTTACCACTAGCCATCTCACCAATAATGAACATGAAAGCCTTATTCTCAACAAACAGCCATAGATAGCCCATCATGAGTGGTGATAGTGTACCATAAGCTAGTAGTTTAGGTGCAGTAAATGGTTCTTCAGGGAACTTACGTACAGTCATACCAGGTCCACGTCCAGTAACCTCACGTCCATAGAAAACTATTACACGGTGTCCCTCTGGTAGAGCATACTCTACTATTGGGAAAGCCGTTGATGGTACAACACCTACTTTCTGGCTAATCCATGTAAGATAAGCGTTAAGCTCGTCGTCATCATTAAACATGATGCTTGTATCAATCCATCTAGCTCCGGGAACCTCCTTATGTATAATAGCTACTGGGACCCTGGGTCCTTCAATACTAATCTCTTCTACATATGGGTCTTTAAACAATACATCTAGTATACCATAACCCTGTATTTCACGTAGTAGTAGGTATCTGAAAGAATCTCTTTCTCTACGAAACACGTCTAACCCCTTAAATACAGCAGCTATTCTTTCAGCATGCCTCATAATCTTCTCAGGATCCTGTGCTTCCTCATATGTAAGGCTTAGATAGAGCTCTTCAAGTATTTGTTGGAAAAGCTTCTTACCAGCATCACTAAGCTGTGGTTCTACAATATAGTATCTTGGAGGAGGTGGTTGTAGAGATATCTTAACCTTAGCTGGACCAATATTGTACTCCATATAAGTATCAGTTATCTTTACATTAGTTGGTTTAACTGCAACTCTCTTCTTAACACCAGCTGCAGGACGTATTACAGACAAACCTGGATACACCCATACATACTCTAACAATTAAATAGTGTCTAGACTTACTTATAACTTCTACCTAAGCTATAAATGTATAGTAGAGGAGTGTCTAGTTGAGCAGTAGATCAGGGTTGCTGGATATAATAGTTGGTAATACATGGAGTATTCAGAAAGAACTAGACCTATATGGTGTAGAGAACACTGTATTAAATGATCTAGCTAGTATAGTGTATGGAATACCTAGACTAGTTAATGAAATACGTATACTCATACCAAGAGACACTGATAATAAGGTAGTTGTTAATACATTAGTAGAAGTACTTAGTATGCATAGGTATAGAGACAGCATTTTAGAAGCACTAGAGGAAAAGGGATCGGTTGCTTTAAACCCTGTAACAATGCCTATAGTGTATGTTATTAAGTCAACAAACAATATATCAAATGCTTGTCTAGAAAAAACTCTAACAATAGACATTTATGGATACATGATTAGAGTACCTAGACTTGAAGAGTATATAGCATACCTCTACTCACTAGAAGGACTATACCCATACATAGTTGATGCTATAACACTACATATAATACACTACGATAGAATTGACTACGAGCTTTTAAGAAACTATAACATAGATATAGAATTAATATGCAACATAGTTAAAGAATTAGAGAAACTAGTAAATACATTCTATGAATTAGAAGAGCTAGTTAGAGTTATTAAGGAAAAGTATTGTAAGAGTTTATAGCATTATCCTAATAACCATAACTATATATTAGCCTAACTATCAATCTAGAAGATAAAGGCTGGCTAGAATGGGGGTGTTGGGGTAATGGGTGAGTTATTTGATAAATTAAAGCCTATGAGTATTGGACAAGAAGAGATGAGAAATGCATTCCTAGATAAGAGGTTTGAGATTATAGGATTGTTTGGGCCAACGGGTACTGGTAAGAGCTTGTTTAGTGTTGTATATGGTATCGACTCTGTAATATCTGGTGGGTATAGCCGTTTTATAATATCTAGACCAGTTGTTGATGTAGTATCTGGTAAAGAGCTTACAGCAGTTGATCTAGGGGAAATGTACTATGATATAGCTATTAACTATCTAAGAGACATACTTGGAGGCTTTATTGAATGGAGTAGGGTTGAAGAACTCATTAAGGAGGGTAAGATCGTTTTTGCAGACACACACTACCTACGGGGAAGAACTTTTGACGACTCAGCAATATTCCTTGATGATGCACAGAGTATTCCACCAGAGAGTAGTATTGAGATTATGATGAGGATCGGTCGGAATAGCCGTTTCATAATAGCTGGAGACCCTGTTTTCCAACGCATACCAGGTATTGAACGTGATGGAGCAACTGTTGTTCGTGAAGTACTGCTTGGTGAAGAGGATGCTAAAGTAGTTGATCTAGGTCTTAAAGATATTGTTAGACCCGGTGCTAAACGTGGTATCCGTTTGCTTATAGAGACTCGTATGAGGAACCGTAGGCTTAGTGATACTGAGAGGAACATTCTTGATAACACCCGTATACATGCTCCAGATGCCGACGTTGTTACTGTTGTAGAGTTTGTTGATGATAAGAAGAGGTTTGAGATTGATGAGAATGTGCCAGATGCATTAGTAATTGTTAAAGAGGGTTATCTAGGGAGGCTTATTGGACGTGGTGGTGAACGTATAGAAGCTATAGAGTCTGATACTGGTTTGAAAATACGTGGTGTAGAGCTTTCACTAGACTTTAAACAATTGATAAGAGCTATACATCCAGTAAGCTGGATACACCGCCATATAGCTGATATAGATTTTGCTGGACCAGAACTAGCTGTCAAGGTATATACAGAAGCTTTTGGAGCATTTGTTGGACAGAAAGGCTTTCATGTAAAGTTCCTAGACTCTGTTATGAAGAAGCTTATGGGTGTTGGTGTAAGAGCTATAGAAGTTGAAGAAGAGAAGCCTAGGAGGAGGAAGAGAAGATAGTTTTTCCTTCTCTAAGACAATAGTAGTATAGCTGTTATACTGCCGTGTCTATAAATCTTTTATCCTAGTTGTTAGAATATATGTTGTTATTAGACAGAGTGTTGTACTACTAGTATGTTGAGTGTTTTCCAGCTCTCGATCATAACTAATATTTAGAGCTAAGACTATTAGATACTATGATGTATTAGTACTGTAGTATTAGTAGATAGTAGCTAAGGTCTCTATTATAACCATTTACTTTACTGAATAATGTTAAAGTTAATTAATGAGATATACATAGTTATTAATTGAGGCTAGACTATGTCTAAGAGAACAAATACTTATAAAGTTATTATAATTGTATTAGCTATTACTATAGTTGTTCAATCAATAATCATATACATTCTATTATTTAATATCAAGCCTCCATGGACACTTATGCAGCCAAGTGTTGTGATAGAACATCCCCCATGTTATAATGCTTTTGAATTCTATAGAGTGGATGCATACTATAGAGAATATAATGAAACACATGTACTAGTGTACATAAACCTCTCTATAAGGAATATTGGTGAAGACACATTTATGTTAAAAAACATTGTTATAAGAGACTATAATTTTACACCAATAGATAGTTATAAAGTTGCAAACAAGACTCTACATCCAGGTGAGGAATATACTGATATTATAAGAGTCATTATTATTGATAAAAACTCTTCACTAATTCAGAAATGGAAACCAGGTACAAGAATTGATATAAGATTCTATTACATATGCCTAACTGATGGAAATATATTATGGATTGAAACGCCTGTTAATATTATTAAGAAATAGACTATACACTATAATGTTTGGAATAATGGTTACTACATAGTCTGAACTGGTGTATAGACTATGGTATCTGATTATCTAAAGATAACGATAGTTACAATAATAGTCATAGTGTTTATAGTAATAGCTGGTTTTCTAACACTACAATATATGATGCATAGTGGAAATACATTAACTACTCCACAACACCAGACATTATACACAGTATCTCCTTATCCACATAACTTCCTAGATCTAAAGTATATGGAAGTCATGTATAGTGATTATAATAAAACACATGCAATTATATACATAAACCTTACCTTAGTTAATGTAGGGTTTAAACCAGTCATAGTTAAAGATGTTGTTATAACAAGCCACAACATGTCTCCAATAGATGTTGATAAGATAAGAGGATGTGTTATAAAACCTGGAGATAATTATTCTAATGTAATAAGAGTTATTATAATAGATAAGAACTCTTCAGAAATTAGAGAGTGGATGCCTGGTGAATGGATTGGAGTAAGATTCTATTACACAGTAGATAATGTGACAGATTGGTTTGAGAGAGTCACTAGGATTAGAACATAAGACAGTTATCTAATAACCGTATAGTGGTAAGGGTTATTAGTAAAGATTATTAAACATAGTAAATGTTGGTGATTTACTCTTGGCTGAGCCTAAAATACTTGGGATATTTGTTGCTATAGTAGTTATTGTAGCTATAGCTGAATACTCTATACTACAATCAACTATGGTTAGAGTAGAGACAACTACAGTTATAAGTTTGGAGACAAAGACTGAGAAGACAACTCTTACAAAAACAGAGACAGCTACATCAGTAGTTACAACAGCTACAATAGTTAGAGAAACTATTACTAGAACATCTATAAAGACAATTACAGAAACCATTACAGTACAGGGTGAGGTACCATCTACAACGCATTATATTGAAATCCAGGATGCTATACTATTCATAATACACTATAATGAAACTTATGCGTCAGTCTATCTACAAATAAAGATCAAGAATGTTAGAGACTATACTGTAGTACTTAATAACTTGACAGTTGACAATATAACACCTGTAGAAGTGAATCACATAGTAAACGTGAGTTTAAGACCTGGAGAAACATATTCTACATCAATGTTTGTTAGATCAGTTGATCCATCGGTAGATACTGAGTGGGAGGCTGGTACAGAGCACTTGATAACAGTATACTATACTGTATTAGCTACTGGAGAAACACATAGTATATGGATTAAAGTGATAATGAGGTAGCGTTTCTCTCTTCACGGTACTTCTAGTTGTTTTTCAATACTTTTAGTTCCGTATGGGGGGTTAGCCCTTGGTGTAGGTTCATTAGCTTAGCCCCCCACCTCATGGGGCCCGGTTGAGCCCAACACCACAGGGCCTCCATCTGAAGGCTCAAACCTCACCGCACAACGGATCATCGAAACACCACCCACCAAGCAATTAAAGGCTTCAAAAACATTTAAATACATCGTTAAATCCTAAACAGCCTCAGCTTATTTCCTAGAGTTTCTCCCTAATAAATAACCTATAGATAGTACTGCTAGATTCACTAGTAGCCCGTAGAAACCCTCATATACACCATATGGTGATTTACCGAGAACAACCTTAATATAGGCTACAGTAGCCATGCCAGCAGCCATTCCAGTTAATGCTGTATACTTGTCTATAGCTCCTGGCTTCTTAAGTGCTATAATGTATTGTGGGAAGAATTGTAGTATACCAGCATAGCCTACAAGCAATAAGTAGATCAGTATACCCGGTGCATACAATGCTAACACTAATGACGCTACAGCTATAGTCATTGTAAACAGTCTAGCAGCTAAGAGTAGTTCACGACCGCTTGCTCTAGGCTTAAATACTCTCTGGTAAGCGTTTCTTGAGAATAATGCTCCTGTAACATGGAGTATAGATGCTGCTGTTGATATGGAGGCTGCTAGTGCACCAGCACCAATAATTCCTACAACCCATGGTGGGAAGAGTGTTTTTGTTACAAGCATAAAGCTCATATCACTATACGGTTTCTTATATACAGTATCTGTTATAACACCAGTTGCAAACAAGCCTATAGCTGTAAGACCTACAAGAATCACTGGTATTTGGCTAATCTGGTATACACCTACAAGAACCATGTTCCTTTTAACAGTCTCTACACTACGTCCTCCAAAAACATTCTGTATACGGTTAGGCCATAGCCAGAAAGCTAGTGGTGCTGTAAGTATTAGTGTTGCAAACCACACCATATCCTTGCTAGTGAATACTAAGTGGAAGTTGCAATCACTAGGCTTTGTTTCTACAAACTTTGTTAAAGTATTGAACAACCCGCTAATACCTCCAAAAGCAATAGCTGGTGCTAACAAGCCTACAACCCATATAGCTACCAGCATTATAGCCCCCTGTAGTGCGTTAATGAATGCTATACTCATTAAACCACCAACTATAGTGAAGACTGCTACTAATAGGAATGCTATAACTTTAGCAGTTGTAGGATCTAGGCCTCCATAGGATGCAACTTCTATAATATAGCCTATACCCTGGATCTGTAGTTGGATATAGGGTATACTCCATAATGCACCAGATACAGCTACAAATGCTCCAAGAGCCCTACTACTATATAGATCCTCGAAAGCATCAGCAATAGTTAGCCATCCATGTTCACGAGCACTACTCCATAGTTTTGGTACAATCATAAAACCTATGATATAGGAGATCATTCCATACAATGTTATAGCCCATGCTCTTACACCTTCACGTGCCGCTAAACCAGGTAGTCCAAGGAATGTGTATGCACTATATATGTTTGCTCCAAGACTAAGCCATAGAACTAGTAGTCCAAGACTGCGTCCAGCAACAAACCATGAGTCAACACTTGCTAGTTTCCTATAACCACGTATTATAACAAGTGTTCCTATAGCACCAGTTAGTGTGATCCACCCGAATATTATTAGTAGTGCTGTATACTCCATTACCCTCTCCTCTTATCAATAATGTAGAGTATTACAAGTAGTGTAAAGACTATTAGAACCCATAAAGCCATATAAACCCAGAGGAGGGGTACTCCAAATATAGATATCCTAACGTTGTTTAAGTAAAGTACACCTATGAATAGAGAATAACTAATAGCTAGTATGATCCATATAGATCTAGGCTTAACACCCAATCCGGGAACCCCTATAAAGATTAGAGCATGTGTTTAGGAAATAAAAAATTATTCATTAGAAAGTGGCTATTATGTGGGATAGTATTAGAGGGGCTATTTCTCTAACCATTCAGTTAGACTACGTGTTTTATCACATAGTTTTACAAGGTCTCTTAATGTATACCCTTTCTCAATAGCTTCCATAGATACTCTATAGTTACCACCTCTAGTTTCTTCAACAAGTTCTACTGGTACAAATCTCCATCCACGTCCATCCATTATCTTTACAGCTATGAATCCATGCCCTCCACTCCTATATATGAAGTCTTGGAGTTTCATAAACTGTCTCTTATCAATATATATTGTAGATGGTTTTTCACGAGTCTTAACTTCAAAGACAAGTACCACACCATTCTTAATAGCAACAATATCCGGATATACTAGTCTCCTTGTTTTAGCACCACTAGCTGGTGCTCTTAGTACTGCAAAACCATGTTTATACAGTATACGGGCTAGTTCTCTTTCCCTACTAAAACCACGTACTCTCTTACTCAAAACAACACATCCCTCTACCTTGTCCAAAATACTTGTTAACCACATTATTTAATATACATGGTTGTATATAGAGTGTTTAGGGATTGTATATGTTGAATATACTGGATCTACTGCTAAACCCGTATATACTAGTTATTGCTTTCCAACTAGAGTATCTACCAGCTATAATACTGCTGTTGATTATTGTAATGATATTTCTTGCTATGAGTATAAAGATTGTGCGTGAGTACGAGAGAGCAGTAATATTCCGTCTTGGAAGACTTATTGGTGCTAAAGGACCTGGGCTATTCTTTATCATACCATTTATTGATAATTTTGTAAAGATAGATCTACGTATAACAACAGCTGATGTACCGGAGCAACAAGTTATTACTAAAGATAACGTCACTGTTGGTGTAGATGCTGTAGTCTACTACCGTGTATTCGATCCAGTTAAAGCTGTTACTACTGTAGAAAACTACCACTACGCTGTAATGATGATGTCTCAGACAACGCTAAGAGATATTGTTGGACAAGTAGAGCTTGACGACCTGCTTACAAAGAGGGAGGATATTAATAAGAAGCTACAGCTCATACTAGACGAGGTAACTGATCCATGGGGTATAAAGGTTACAGCTGTAACACTTAAACAAGTAAGACTCCCAGAGACAATGCTACGTGCAATGGCTAAACAAGCTGAAGCTGAGAGGTGGAGGAGAAGCCGTATTATAGAAGCTGAAGGTGAGAGACAAGCAGCTAAGATTATGGCTGAAGCAGCTCGTTTCTATGAGGAACACCCTGTTGCTATTAGGCTTAGAGAGTTGCAGACATTGATCGAGGTTGCTCGTGAGAAGAACATGGTTATTATTGCTCCTAGTAGTCTTGGTACTGGAGAGCTTGGCTTGATTACAGCTGTTGCTAAGGGTGTTAGTGAGAAGAAGTAGCTATAATAATACCCTCTACACTAATCTAGTATATTGAGAGAGTGTATGGGTGTGTTAGCTAGAGTTTTTATAGTATCTATAGTGTTTGCTATAGCTGTTTTATTGACATCTACAGCTATGGTTGTAGATGCTATAGAGTCTACTAACAACTATGTTGTAGTGATCAGTATAACTGGTACTATAGACTATGGTGTTGTAGAACTTGTTAAAGAGGGTATTGAGAGAGCTGAAGCAGTGGATGGAGTACTAGTTATAACACTAGACACACCCGGAGGATACCTTGACGCTGCTGAAGAGATAGTTTCTCTTATAAGAGAGAGCCGTGTACCAGTTGTAGGATTTGTTGTACGTAAGGGTGCTTGGAGTGCTGGTACACTGATATTGTTGGCAACACATGTAGCTGCTATGGAGCCCGGCACTATTATTGGTTCTATGCAGCCAGTAATGTATAATCCTGCTACTGGCGAGTACCAGCCTATTAATCAGTCTAAGATAACAGAGCCTGTACGTAAGTATGCTGAAGTACTTGCTAAAGCACGTGGTAGGAATGTTAGTGTTGCTACAGCTTTTGTACTCTATAATCTTAATCTAGAAGCTACTGAGGCTTTAGAGTATGGTGTTATAGAGTTTGTTGCTTATAATGTTGTAGAGCTTGTCAATAAGATTAATGGTTATCGTGTAAGACTTGATAATGGTGTAGAAGTTGTTATTAATACAGAGAATGCCCATATAGACTACTACCATGGTAGTCTACGTGCACAAGCAATACACTTCCTATCAGATCCGTTGATAAACGGTTTGTTTGCTACAATAGGTATACTAATACTATTGTTTAGCATTATATCTGGACACTACGTAATAACACCTATTGGTATAGGATTGTTGCTTCTAAGTCTTGTAGGTACAGGGTTTAGCCCTAACACTGCTAGTTTAGCACTCATACTTGTTGGAGCTATAGCACTTGCTATAGAATTATTTGTGACACCAGGTTTTGGCGTACTAGGATATACTGGTATAATACTTATAGCACTGGGTATGATACTTATGCCTCTGTACTCACCAGGATGGCTTATTAGTGGTGAGTATCAGAAAATGATGTTCTGGACAGCTGTATCAATAGCTGTTGTTATGGGTGTATTCACTAGTATTATAGTCTATAAAGCACTAAAAGCTAGGAGGAAGCCTCCAGTATTAAAGACCGATATGGGTGGTAAGATAGGGCGTGTTATAGAGGAGATCAAGCCTGGTAAGGAAGGATTTGTTTTTATAAATGGAGAGTATTGGAGAGCACGTTGTAGTGAAGAAGTAGGAGTTGGCGAGAAAGTTGTAGTAGTTGGTAAGGATGGACCAGTACTTATTGTTAAGAAAGCTATTGTTGAATCCAGCTCCCAGAGTGATAGAGAATCCTCTTAACACTAGTAGTTTCCAGCAACTTCTTCTCAAGAACATATAGTTTGAAAGTAAACAGTCTATCCCTATAGAACAACTCTATAAAACTAGGCTTCATAAGACCTCCACCGCCACCCCATACACCAGTAAGACTACCGGGGTTGACGTGTAACACCATACTCCTCTCATCAACTTTTATAAATGGAGAGTGTGTATGACCGCTAAACAATAGTTTTACACCGAGACGGGAGGCTATTCTTGATAATTGCCTAGTATTACCACGTGGGTATACGCCGTCTCCATGATGTACTCCAATAACTATATCATCTATCTGGAAAACAGCTGTCTTTGGTAGTGATAGATAGTCCATGTTGCCACGCACATAGTATACTCTCCTACCAAGCCCTTTAACCCACTCAACAACCCATGGATCAGTAAAGTCTCCAGTAAAGACAACAACATCGTAGGGCTTGTTATCCTCAATATACTTCTCAATAACCTTGTCAACACGTTCAGCACGATCAGGTATGTGTGTATCGCCAATAACGAGTACTCTAGTCTCCATAAAACCACCTCTCTAACAGGAATACACTATGCATAGACAACTCTTAATACTAACTCTAGAGAATACTCTACACTACTAGATACACACTGGGTAGGGAGTGTGTATAAGAGTTACTTCTTTAACAACTTCCTTACTATAGAAGGGTCTATTTCTGAAGCTTTAAACAGGTATCCACGTATCTTCAACCTATACCATATCTTTGGAGATTCTGGATTAGGTGCTATCAAATCTATTCTCTTAACTCTATACTCTCTACTACCTATCTTTATAGACTCTACAATACCTACATAATCCTCAACTTCTACAATCTTTAACCTATTACGTGGCTTCTCAATCTTACCATGAACTATAGGGTATCCATAGATCATGTATAGTTGTCCACGCATAATATAGAGGTATAGATATGATAGATTAGCTAGTCTAGCAGCAACAAGTATGTATGAAGATGGTATACTCCAAACCATGACCTCTCCATTAAGTAGTTTAAGAACTTGTTTAGTAAAAGCTATATCAGAACTACTAGCAGATCGAAAGAATCCGGCTAGGAAAGACTGAACACCCTGTGTTATTAATAATAGTGTTATAAGTATAAATGCTAGTTCACGAAAGAATACGTCAATAAACTGTAGGATAAATAGTATAAAAACACCTATAATGAATGATAT
This sequence comes from uncultured Desulfurococcaceae archaeon, assembly GCA_964480805.1. Classification (GTDB taxonomy): domain Archaea; phylum Thermoproteota; class Thermoprotei_A; order Sulfolobales; family Desulfurococcaceae; genus CAYZRH01. The sequence continues at coordinate 1,467 of CAYZRH010000053.1, read as the reverse complement.
AATAGCCCATTTACCCCTCTTCCTACGAATACCTATATAGATAGGTTTTGGAACATCTTCAATAACCCACCAATCCAAACTAGATCATCCACTACACACTATCTAATTTAGCTAGGACAATATACTATCTCTAAAGTGTAATAAATATATATTATAATCAACCAGTCCATATAGGATAGTGTCTTAAGTCATTAATGTAAACATACCTATTTCTAATAAACTAGCTAACCTATTACTCTCTATCATATATGGTGACATTATAGCTAGAGCGCTCGGTATTGGTTCAAATAGTAGAACTCTATTATTAGCTATTAAGACAACCATACCATGCTTTAGTTTTTAAGAAATCTATCTATACATACACTAAATACAGTCAGACACTATGCCGATTATATAAGATAGAAATTATTGAAAGAATTGATAAAATGATAGGCTACATACTAGCTAATACAGTATAAATCAGTATATACTATAACAGCAGATCATTCGACACCATGTACTGTTGGGGATCATTCAAGAGGATATATCCCAATAACTATCACGGTCCATGATCATATGTAGATAAAGCAGTAGCTATGACGAATACAGCTGTGCTAAAGGAATAGTTGGTGGAATTAAGGGTGAGCAGTGTAAACTTGTTGCTAGTAATACTGGATCTTACAGATAAGAGGTTTAAACATGGAGAGTAGTCAGATGGGTAACCGCTTCATCACAGCTCTATGCTCATACTCCCCAAAAACTCATCATCTATAGTAGTATTCAAAAATAAGTCTATAATATATTTTAGAAACTACTGTACTAGAACACTTGTTGATACCGTATACGTTTCACCACCAATACTATACTCTACTACAACCTCATGCTGTGTACCACTCTCCCACCAACTTGCTTTACTAGCCTGTACAGGATCTGTTAAGTCATATAATGCTATGTATCCAGATTTTGATAGAGTCTCTCCCGGATCAAGCCAGTTGCTTATGTTTAGAGAGAATGTTTCATTATCTACATAGACTCTAGATACATAGACTCTCTCATCACATAAGTTCTTAATCATTATAGTTAGTTGTACTGATATGTTTTGTAGAATATGTATTGTCGTTATTGTAGCATCAGTGATCTCTATACACTCCATAGCAGTTGTAGTTGTAGAAGGGCTTGGAGATACTGATTTATTAGCTGTTAATGTAACATATATTGTTGTCGATATAGTTGCTGTTGTAGTTGTAATTACTGTTTTAGTACTGTTTTTAGTAAATGTTATATAAGCTGTTATAGTCTCAACTCTAGACTCTATATAAGATAGTGTGTAAATCTGTGTAACTAATAGAATCAATATAATAACAACTAGTATAATAACTAGTTTATTAACATGCATAACTAAACACCGAATAATATACTGTATACAATTAGGGTATAAAAAGCTATCTTAAATACATTATTTTGAGTAGAAAGATACAATTATTGATA
>CAYZRH010000052.1:0-17362 GCA_964480805.1 uncultured Desulfurococcaceae archaeon | reverse complement strand
ATACTATATAAATAATCTACTAATTACTTGTCGTGAGTAGTAAGACTAAGTATATAAAGCTTAGAGAGCTCTAAACAGCTAGTATCCCTATAATTCTTAATGTCTATATAGGATTTTGACGTATAGAGTACAAAGATGCTGGAGATGGTGTTTGTTGGCCAGCACGGTTCTAGTTACTGGTGGTGCTGGTTTTATTGGTAGTTGGACTTGTGAGTTACTTGTAGATAGAGGCTATAGTGTCATAATTATTGATGACTTCTCTAGTGGTTCTCTAGATAATCTATCGAGAATTATTGATAGGGTTGTTGTAGTTAAGGGTGATATCTGTAGACTAGAGTTTGTCTATAGAGTTATGAGAGACTATAGAGTTGATGCTGTAATCCATTTAGCTGCTATTGTTAGTGTTGAAGAAGTCTATGATAATCCTTTTAGAGGATTCTATGTAAACGCTAATGGTACATTAAACCTACTTGAAGCTTCACGTAGACTTGATATTAAAAAGTTTGTGTATGCATCAAGTGCTGCTGTATATGGAGACCCGGTTAAACTACCTATAACAGAAGATCATCCTCTTAGACCTAAAAACCTCTATGGAGTAACTAAGCTTGTTGGTGAAATGCTTGTAGACTCCTACCGTAGTAGCTATGGTTTGCCAACAGTAGTTCTTAGATATTTTAACGTATATGGTCCAAGGATGAAGCAGGGTCCTTACGCTGGTGTTGTATACAACTTTGTTACTAGAGTTCTAAGAGATAAACCACCTATAATATATGGTGATGGAAGACAGACAAGAGACTTTGTATATGTAGAAGACGTTGCCTTAGCTAATATAGTTGCTTTAGAGAAGAACGTAGATGGAGTATACAATATAGGTTCTGGCAAGAGTATGGAGATAGAGAAACTAGCAAACCTAATACTTAAACTAATGGGTAAAGAATACTTAGAACCAGTATATACAGAGCCTAGAAAAGGGGATATCAAGCATAGTTATGCTAGTATAGATAAGGCTATAGCTAAACTAGGCTGGATGCCTAGTACAGACTTACTAGATGGATTAAGGAGTACTATAGAATACTTCATTAATAAAGAAAGTCGCTAGTTATACCTCAATAAATAAAACTTATACTCTATTTAAACACTCTATCTAATATACTCATATAGTATTATAGCTAAAGCAGTGTATGGAGGAGCCTCTCTAGACAACCCATTAACCCATATGCTTTCACCATACTGTAGTTCTTGTTTGGTAAAGTCGGCTTCACCGCCATGAATTACAAGAGCTATCCTATGCCCTGTTTTTATAAGTTGTTTAAAGTCTTTTAAAATACCCTTGCTTGTAATAAAGTATATGCTGTCTATCTCTAGTAGCTCCTTTAAATCACTTAGTTCTGGAAGTATAAGAAGAGGTTTTTCTCTACGATAAGCAATCTTATTAGCCTCTGGCACACCTATTTGAGCAGCAGCTCCAATAGGCTTTATTATAACTGGTATAACGTTGTTGAAAGCATAAGCTGTTTTAACAAAGTCTAGGAGACGTTGTACACTACTTACACTATATATTACAACATAGATCTTCATAAATCACCGCCTCTATCAAGAAAATCTAGTACACTATAAGCTATAGCTTTAGCTAGTGGTACAGGGACAGCTTCACCAACCTGATTATACTGTTCATCACGTCCTCCAAGAAATACAAACGTATCTGGAAACCCCATAAGCCTAGCTTGTTCACGTACAGTTAAAAACCTGTTCTCAAAAGGGTGTATAAACCTTGAACTACCCTGTACTGTTGGAGCTATCCTATCTGGGTGTAGTCTTATAAGATTAGGTAATCTCCCTCTAGCACCTTCATAGTATATCATTGCCTGCCCCCATCTCAGCTTGGCAATACGCTTTAGTTTACGCCTAGGTATAGGTGTTTCCTCATGGTTTGGAGGGTATGTTGAACCAGGTTCTGGTAACCCTGATAAAGCTTCTCTAACAACAACTCTTCTCTCTAACTTCTGTGGCTTAAGCTCTATATTTGATATAAAGACTCTAGTTCTATGGCTTGGCGTTCCATAGTCTTCAGCGTATAGTATGTTAAAATATACTTTAGAATAGCCAGCTATCTTAAACTCCCTTCTAATAGCATGCTTTAAACCATCATCCATTATAGCTGGAACATTCTCCATAATAAATACTTGAGGCTCTAGATCAGAGACTATTCTTATAAAATGTAGTGTCAACCTACCTATAGGATCCTTATAAAGCCTATCTAATGGATAGGGTTCTCTATGAGGATTAGCTCCAGTAAATGGTTCACATGGAGGACTGCCTATAACCACATCTATTTCCCCAACAAGATCTCTTATAAGTCTGCCATCAACATTCCTAATGTCCTCAACTAGTATAAGAGCTTCTGGGAAATTAGCTTTATAAGTTCTAGCAGCTGATGGCAGACTGTCTATAGCTAGTAAGTGCTTAAACCTACTTGTTATCCGAAATCCTTCAGAAAAACCTCCAGTACCACAGAATAGATCTATTAGTCTATAGATGGGCTTCATAGCCTATAGTGCACCAATATCTTTTAAAAGAGACTCTATCTCTTTAATCTTCTCTCTCAAAAAACTAGCCGATCTCTCTCCACCATACTCTTCTAATATACTACCACATCTAGGACAAGTAAAGCCTATGTCGAATGCTTCATCTATTGTAGCTTTATAGAAGTCGTGTGGGCAGTAATATATGTTTGTCTGCATCTCATACTCAAGCCTTGTCTTCAACTTCTCTAACGCTCTCTTAAGCCTATTAATGATTATACTCTCCAAGTTGTCTGTATCAATATACCATCCCTGTCTACTACGTTCTCTACTAGCTACTCTTCTAAAAGAGATAATCCCTTGTTCAGCAAGTATTTGTAGAATCTTCCTAGCCTCATTAGATTTGAGACCAAGCTTTCTACCAATAATCTCTTCTGGAACAACACCGCCTTGCTCTATAAGATAACTAAGTATTATACGCCCCTTCCTACCATATCCCTGTTGATACATATCTAAAAGCCTCTCCACAAGCTCAAGTACTTGCTCAAGTGCTTCCCGCTTCTTCCTAACCAATAACTCTCACCTTCTTACCACGAGGACAGGGCTCAATCACTATCTTAGCATTCGGATAAGTTAAATATAGCTCTCTCCCTCTATAATACCTATCAAGGAATATGGCTAGAGCAGCAACTTCTGAATGAGGCTGATTACCTATAGCTACATTATAGTCAGCTTCTTCATAATAGAATCGAGGTACTTTCTCAGCACCAACAATAACTAATAAATCCCTACCACTAGACCTTATCTCATCTATAACATTATCTATATGTAAACCATACATTGTTAAATGAACTACTAAACCACCTGCTCTCCTCCACTCAATAACATACTTTCTCGAATCAACGCCTTGCTCTAAAACCATTTCACCACCCCATCTATTAAGAACTTTCTCTATAGAAGCCATAACCTTGTCGTCAACAACATCTCCTAGTATGAAACCGTGTGCACCAAAAGCTCTAGCAACTAGTCCTACATGAGTAGTTATTCTCTTATCCCTCTCTAGTCTATGCCCTATTCTTAAAACATAGATTCTTGGCATAGAGAGAATCCTCTAAGCTATCTTTTCAAAACTTTCAACAATCGATCTAGTAGTAGGTTTATGTTAACTCCCCTTATAGCTGATATAGGTATTATATTCTCTCTACTAATCTCTAACTCATTAGTTATACTATCTACGGCTTTGTAGAGGTGGTTTGTAGAAACCTTGTCTACCTTGTTTAAAGCATATAGTACTGGTTTTCCATGAACACCTATGTTTCTTAGAATTCTATCTGTTTCCCTAACTTCAGTAAATACTTCATTTAACGACTTAGATACATCAACTATATTCACTATTACATCAGAATAAGTTATCTCAGCTAGTGTAGCATAGAATGCCTCTATGATCTCGTGTGGTATGTCTCTTATAAAACCAACAGTGTCTATGACTATAAGCTTTAAACCACTATGTATTATAGCTCCAGCTTTAGGTGTTAGTGTAGTAAAAGGTTCTGGTCCAATAGGCTTATACTGTTTTGTTAGGTAATTAAATAGTGTTGTCTTACCAGCACAAGTGTATCCAACAAGTGCTATATGTGGATAGCCAAGCTTCTCTCTAGCTCTTCTACGTATTTCACGTATCCTCCTCAACTCCTCTAGCCTACGTTTTATACGGGCCATACGCTTCTTAGCCATTGTATAGTATTTCTCATAACCGTATCTTCCACCTCCAAGGAATCCATGGAGTTCTCCAAGCTTTGCATAACGTATGGATTCTTTAATTAATGGAAGCTGGTGTCTTAGACGGGCTAGTTCTATCTGTAATAAGGCTTCCTTACTACCAGCGTGTAATGCAAATATCTCTAGTATTAACTGCATTCTGTCAACAACTACTCTACCTAATACTCTAATCAAGTTTATGAAGTGTCTTGGTTTAAGTAAGTCCATTACAACGATCTTTTCATATCGATCGCTGTTCTTCAGCTTCTCTATAGTATTCATTGATAGATAGTACTTAGGGTTAGGCTTTTTTACAAAAACATGTTCTATACTATAGTTATCATATACTGTTCTAACTAGAGAAATCTCTTCATCAACAAATCTACGATACCTTACTGGTATAGCTACTAGTATACTTCTCTCCATAACTATCATATACCTTAGCACTTATACTCCACACTATTGTTTATCTCTACTAGTTTTTATACGTATAAGATCGCCTATAGTGAAGTAGTCTTTATCACTAGACCTAGTTCTATAAGTAGTCTCCTCAACAACTGGTTCTAACAACTTTATATGGAGAACTCTCTCCAGCCTCCTAGCAAGATCTATTGGAGGAACAAGTCTTCCAGCTTCAATCCTCCTAATAACATTCTCTTTCTCACGAACCTTCTCTGCAAGAACCTTTGTAGACCAGCCCATACGTGTACGTGCTTCACGTATCCTTTTAGCATAGTCTTGTACAACCTCATATTCTTCATAAAATATTCTCCTAGACACTCTTCTCTCACCAAAACGTTTTCTAGTACCAACTGGTTTACTTACAGTTTTAATCTCTTGCACCTTGCCCTGCTTTAATAGTCTCTGGTAACAGCTTAGACAAACTCTTATAGTAGCTCCTTCAACAACAACGGTTCTAGCCAGCCGCTCACTCGTGATCTCTCTACCACACATTTCACAATAGTATGTCATACTCTTAACACACCTCATACTATATCTAAGATATTAGTAAGAACTATTATTAGTCTTAATACTAACATACTACAGAGAATAGGTGAGTCTTTAGCATGGTTAGTGAGTCAAGTGATACTGTTGAGACACGTATGAGTGTAGAAGACTATATTAGATTTCTTGAAGCTAGAATAAAGTTTCTAGAGATCGAGCGTGAGAAACTTAGTAACCAGGTAAGGTACTATAAGAGTGAAATTGATAAACTCATGTCCCCACCACTAATAGAAGCTATTGTATTAGAGACACTAAGTGATGGAAGAGTTGTTGTTAAAAGCACTACAGGGCCAAACCTAGTGGTATACGTGTTAGAAGGTATTGATAGAAGCAGGATAAGACCAGGTGTTCATGTAGCACTTAACCAACGTGGTACAGCTATTGTAGAAGTACTACCTGATAGAGAGGATCCTTATGTTAAAAGTATGGAGGTTATAGAGAGACCCAGCGTTACATTCAACGATATTGGCGGATTGAAGGAACAGATCAGGGAACTTAAGGAAGTTGTTGAACTACCACTTAAACAACCAGAGTTATTTGAAGAAATAGGTATTGACCCGCCAAAAGGCGTACTACTCTATGGGCCGCCGGGTTGCGGTAAGACGCTGCTCGCTAAAGCTGTTGCTCATGAAGCTGGTGCTACTTTTATAAGTATTGTTGGTAGTGAACTTGTACAGAAGTTTATTGGTGAAGGAGCACGTATTGTCCGTGAAGTATTCTCTCTAGCTCGCAGGAAGGCCCCGTCTATAGTGTTTATTGACGAGATTGACGCTATAGCTGCTAAGAGGATTGATATAGGTACTAGTGGTGAACGTGAAGTACAACGTACTCTTATGCAGCTTCTAGCAGAACTCGATGGCTTCCGTCCACTTGATAAGGTTAAAGTTATTGCTGCTACTAATCGTGTTGACATACTTGATCCCGCTTTACTTAGACCGGGCAGGTTTGATCGCTTGATCGAGGTTCCAATGCCTAATTATAGTGCTAGGATAGAGATTTTTAGAGTACATACTAGGAGGATGAAGCTTGCTGAAGATGTTGATTTAGCTGAGCTTGCCCGGCTTACTGATAGTGCTAGTGGCGCCGAGATCAAGTCTATATGTACTGAAGCTGGCTATAACGCTATTAGAGCTGGTAGAAGGGTTGTTGTTATGGAGGACTTCCTTAATGCTATAAAGAAGGTTATGTCTAAGAAGGGTATCCGTAAGGTTGGTGTGAAAGAGGAGGGTTATACTGGTTTATTCCAGTAGATGGTGTTTCTTTTGAAGCTAGAGCCTCCTACACTTGAGGAGCTAGAGGAGTTAAGGTCTATTGCTTCACTACAGTTTAGGGGGGTGGGAGAGGATTTTATTCCAGACAACGTTCTTGTACAAAGGTCTCCCTCAACTCTACGTATTAGAATGGTTTTTCTAGACAACAAACCATTTCTTAGCCTTAGAGCTAGTGACTATCATTTAATACTTAAGCTATATGGTGGTATTAGGCTTAACAAGGTACTGGATTTTCCATACCTTAGAGTTATATTATCAAATAAGTATAGCGTTTATGTAGCTAAGGGAGGTAATGTGTTTTCACCACACATAGTATTTGCTGATCCAGGTATAAGACCTGGTGATGAAGTACTTATAGTTAATGAAGAGCTAGAGCTCATAGCTGTTGGTAGAGCTCTGCTCCCAGGCTGGGCTATGACATTTTTTAAAAGGGGAGAAGCTGTTAGAGTTAGAGAGAGTATTGAGTGAGGTATATAGTTATGGCTAGGATTAGTATAGTTTTAGATGAGGGTATTAGTAGGGATCAGTTAAGGGGATCTGTGTTTATAACAGGTTATACAGGGTTTGGTCTTGTAGGATACCTTGCTTCAAGACATATAGCCTATAAGCTTGATATGGTGCGTATAGGGTTTATTGAGACAAGGTATATGCCTGAAACAACCTTCTATATAAGTAAATATGGGATAATATATCCATTTGAACTATATTTTAAGGAAGTAGATAATGGGTTAAAACTAGTAGTTCTAGTAAACCATACAATACCGGATACCAGAGAGAGAGCACTATATGTTAAAACAGTATCTAAATGGGTTAGAGATATTGGTGTATGTAAGGCTATACTTATAGGAGGGCTAGATCCAGCTATTAGAGAACGTCCTAGCGAGAAGTATAGATGGATACCTATAGGGGGCTTTAATGAAAAACTTAGTGCTCCAATACTAGAGGAGAGATATGTTGTTGGGCCACTGGCTCTTACAATGATGTATCTTAACGCATATAAGGTACCTGGTGTAGTACTGCTCTCCTATGCCGAGCCATACCGTCCAGATCCACGTGCTACAGCTATTATTGTTTCAGAAATATCTAGGCTACTAGACATACCCATAGATGTTGGAGACTTATATGAAGAAGCTAAGTCTATGGAGAGGATTGAGAGTAAAATGGAGGAGCTTCTAGAGAAGATCTATGAGACAGAGTCTAAGAAAGAGCATCCTATGTACATGTAACTACAACTTGTTTTAATCTTAATCCTTTCTTAACGAGTTCTTCATATAAGCATTTGCTCCACCAAACATTTTTGCAAACAACGATGCTTACATTACTAACTCCAGTACTTCTAATAAAATCACTAATATAATCTGCTACTCTTATACATAACTCTCTACTCTCTTCAATAAAGACTGGTTCTTCATGTTGGAATGCAGGGTACGTTTCAGCTAAGTCCCATGGTATAACACCTATTATTGGATGATAGAATATCTTAGACTTACTAAGTTCTTCTCTAACCACTGGTTTATCTAAATAGTTTTGTATTCTATAAGGTTTCTTAATGGCTGGTAATAATACTAAATCATTTCCTCTAAACCTAACATACTTGATTATACTCTCCCTATACACAATAATTTTTGGATTATATGTTGAGCTAGGATCATACAGATGTAGCGCTTGTGCTAGACCTTTAGAAAATGGAGTATACTTCTTAAGCAGATCCATATACTTCTTCAATGTATTAAAAGCAGATCTTAGGCTTGGATGCATCCTACTTCTTGACTCAAGTAACTCCCATAACCTACCCTCTCTAATAGCAATCTTTACTCTATTCACTTCCTCTCTAAGCTTGTATATGTTATGGAGAGCTAGTAGTCTTACTCGTTCATTATCTGGTAGTTCATATAGTTCTTTAGGAGTATACTTTATACATACTGGGCAACTACAGGGGAGATAATCTAGTTCACTAAGCTTCTTAGTACCACCTTCAACCATGTATCTAAGGTCTCTAGCATATAGTATATAGGATGCTGAATCAAAAGTATCTGCTCCAAGAGCTACAAGGAAGGGGATTATCATTGGATGCCCTACACCAAATACATGTAAAGGCTTATTTGGAGGCATGTGGAGACGAGCTAAAGCTACAATATCTATAAGTTTATCATACTCGTATCTCTCTAACAGAACTGTTGGACTACCTAAAGCATACATGTGGTAGGGGTATCTCCATGCTCTAATACTAGAGTATACTACCAAGTCTCTATAAGGTGCACCTTGTATTGGCAGAACCCACACCATATCCGTACCTTGTATTAATGGTAGAGCTTCAACAGCTCTTTTAAAAGTCTCTTCAACAGCTTTAGAAGCTTCCCCTTTATCCATATGGCTTCCAGTTGGAATATCAAGTATGACAGCTATATCTGGTTCTATATCAATTTCATATAGTACTATCGTCTTATTATCAACTTCTATATCACCATAAACTAGTACCTGGTATCCACCAGAATCAGTCATTAACACATTATTCCAGTTAAGAAATTTGTGAAGAGAAACTCTGGAACCCTTTGTCCTTCGATATAATATGTAGGCATTAGTTATAATACCGTTAAAACCTAGTTGTTTAAATACATCGAGTTCTATCTCCTGTCTAGTAGGATCTACTACGGGGAATAGGTAGGGTGTTTCTAAAATTCCGTGTCTAGTTCTAATCTTAGCTATCCTACCAGCTAAGTCGATATCTTTTATCTCATAGATACTCAAGGCTTGTTTATCCCTTAAGCATACTCTTCCTCTTCTCTATATACTCTTCAAATACCTGGTGTATATTGTAAGCCATTGGACCGCTTCCTTCAACACCTTTTTCAGTAACCTTAATCCTACCTAGAACAAGTACTGCTCCAGCTTCTGGAACGACTTTAACAGAGTCTCTACGTAGTCTAAGGCGTTCTACAAGGTATTCAGCAAAATCACTTGGTTCGAACAATGGTACTTCTGTAACAAGTATTTCTGACAACCTATCTCCATGGATCACTACTTTTGGATACTTATTACCCTTATTATCAACCACGTCTGTCAACACCATGTTTAATTCAGGATGGTCAAAGCCTACTAGTATGCCTTCATACTCCTTACCATTAGACAGTATAATCTTAACCTTTTTATCAATCATACCAAGGAGTTCAGATATAAGCCTACGGGTTGCATCTGAAACACTCATCTACTACACCTCTAAAACCCTTTAAGTACATAGGGATATATTGAGATTACGGATAAGCCTATAATGTATTTTCTATAGAAAATATAGGTATTAATGATAAATTCTATAAATCTCTTATAGAAAGGGTTTGTAGTTAAGGTTTTATTTTAACAAAGTGAATATTTATAAGAAGTTTAGACTTTAAAGCAGTGTAGTATAGTAGTAGGGGATAGATTATGGTTGAACTAGAATGTACTGTTGATAAGAGAGAAGCTCTTAGAATGCCCGGTGTCTATAGACTCTATGCCTTATGTGAAGACATATCTTTAGGCATGGAGCTTTTGGAAGAAGTCTATAACATACCCAGTGGTTCAAGAATAGTTGTGTATATTGGTAAGGAGAAGGATAAGTGCTTAGAAATGGATTTCTGTGGACATGGGTACATAGTTTCTTCAACAAAAATGGATGATCACTATAGAACTATTATCTCTATTGGAGGACTTCTCCTTATACTAAAGCATCCAGTAAAACACGAGATCAAGGATCTATTTAAACTTATAGAGAAGTACTATGTGGGTATAAAAAGAGTTTAATGAATAACAACTTATATATCTAAGCAGTTATTTCTTGGGAAACTAGAATGAGCGCTATTAACAATACTGTATTATATCTTCAAGTTTATAGAAAAAATGATGCATCAGTAGAAGATGTTGAGAAGGAGCTATCTGAACTACTTAAGTTTATACACACAAGATCTAGAGTTAATAAGAATATTAAGTACATTGTTACTTCATATAGTGTTAATGGAAAGTATGCTAGCTATATCATATTAATGTGTGAAAAGGGTTGTAGAGAACTGTTAGAGAGGGAGGCAGAGATTATACACTCATACTCTGTTACAAAGTTTGAGAATATATACTTAGATAGAGAAAAGCCTAAGAAAATAGACTGTTACATGCCATTACCTAAACTAGGGTTTTTTCGAGAAGAGAAATAGGTTAATGATTATTAATCCGTACATGGCTAGATCAAGGTTTATCTATCCAAAACAATATGCTGAAGACAGACACGATATTATAGTGTTGGGGAGACTTGTTAATGATAGTGTACGCATTGGGGTACCATACAATACTATAGATCAGCATATCATAGTCCTTGGAGCTACTGGTAGTGGTAAAACAACTACAACAGCTGTTCTAGTATCGCAAACAGCTAGATTGCTTAAGAATGTTAAACCAATTATTATAGACTGGCATGGAGAGTATAGTAGGCTTCTAGATGCTCTCTATATTAATCCATATAGTTCTCTACAAATCAACCTAGTAGGTAATATAAGTGATGTAATGGATGTTTTTGAAGAAGTTTTAGAATTAACCCCGCCACAATCGTATACATTGTATAAAGTGTTAAAGGCTCTATTAGATAAACACAGTAGTATTGAGGCAAGAGAGTTCTTTAACAAGCTGATAGACTATATAGATAGACTGGATGAAACATCTAGTGGTGGTAGAGAAGCTAAATACGCTCTACTTAGGAAAATGTCGATATTTGATAGAGAATCTGCTAGAGAGCTATTCTCTGGCTCTTTTAATTTAAAGAGGCTTATCAGTAATGCTGTGAAGCCAGTTATTATAGATGTAAGCTGTATAAGTGATCCTAGTGTTAGGAGAGCATATACTCTAACATTACTAAAACACATACTCAATATCAAACGTAGAGGTGCTAATGGAGACAAGATCATGCTTGTTTTAGAAGAAGCACATAATCTAATGCCCCGTAGTGGTAGTAGGAGCTTTCTATCAAGATATGTTGCTGAAGTAAGGAAGTATGGTATAGTACTAGTTATTATAACACAGTCTCCATCAAGTATTATAGAGGATGCTATGAAGAATACTGGTACAAAGATAATACATTCAATAAGATCGTCTATAGACTTAGACATAGTTACAAAGGTTATAAAACTACCAGTTAGTTATGAGAAACTACTGCCAGTACTAGATCCTGGTGAAGCAGTATTCTATAACCCAGTATATAAGATACCTTTACTAATAAGGATTGAAAAGGATCTTATAAAATAAAAACTATTAGTTAAAAACCTACTCCTCTTCACGCTCCTCTTCTCTCTTACCTTTCTCCTCTTCTTCCTTACCAGTACGAGCAGCAGCTATGATATCATCAATCCTTAGTATAAGTGTAGCCGCTTCAGTACCAGCTTTAAGAGCATTAGCTTTAACACTAACTGGCTCTATAACACCAAGCTTCATCATGTCCTCTAGATCTCCAGTAAATATGTTGATACCAACCCACCTGCCCTCAGGTTGTTCATGAGATGCCCTAAGCTTCATAATAATCTCAACAGGATCTAGACCAGCGTTTTCAGCAAGAGCTGTCACAAGCCCTTCTAGTGAACGAGCAAATGCTTCTATAGCAAGCTGTTCTTTACCACCAACAGTTCTAGCAACCTTACGTAGATGGCGGGCAATCTCTATTTCTACAGCACCGCCGCCAGCAACGATCCTTCCATCCTTTATAGTGTCTGCTACAGCTGATAAACTGTCTCTAAAAGCACGCTCTGCTTCATCAACAAGTCTCTCTAAACCACCACGTACTAGTATGCTTACAGCTTTAGGGTTCTTACAACCCTCTATAAACACCATTTTGTCTTCTCCAACCTTCCTCTCTTCAACAAGCTCTGCTTCTCCAAGATCCTCTTGTTTTAAGTCATCAATATTGCTTATAATCCTAGCTTTTGTAGCACGTTCTAGTTTCTCCATATCGCTTCTCTTTACACGTCTTACAGCTAGTATTCCTTTCTTAGCTAGGAAGTGCTGGGCAACCTCATCAATACCCTTCTGACAAATAACAACATTAGCTCCTGTACTAGCGATCTTTTCAACCATTTTCTTAAGAATCTCCTCTTCTTCTTGTAGGAAAGCTTCTATCTGACTAGGATCAGTTATTCTTATCTCAGCATCAATCTCTGGCTTCTCAACTTCAAGTGGTGTATCTAGTAGTGCTATCCTAGCTTTCTCAATCCTACGGGGCATTCCAGGGTGTACAACCTCCTTGTCAAGAACTACACCATAGACAAGCTGTGTGTCTAGTAGGCTTCCACCATGTTTCTTAATAACCTGTATATTGTCTAGATCTATATAGTACTTCTCCCCTCTCTTCTCAACTATTTGTCTAACAGCTTTAACAGCTATTTCAGCAAAGTGTTCACGTGCTCCATGTACAGCCTTGCTTGTAAGAGCTGTTTCAGCAACCTTCTTAAGAACTTCTTCATCATTTACATCAATTGGTTCAGCTATCTCATAAAGTTTCTTAATAGCTTCTTCTAATGCTCTACGATATCCACTAACAATTATTGTGGCATGGATGTTCTTATCAAGTAGTTCTTCAGCATGTCTTAACAACTCACCAGCAAATATAACAGCTGTCTTGGTTCCATCACCAACTTCCTCGTCCTGTCCTTTAGCGATCTGTACAAGCATTTTAGCTGATGGATGTTGTACATCCATTTTGTCTAGAATAGTTGCTCCATCATTAGTTATTGTCACATCGCCTAAGCTATCTACAAGCATCTTGTCCATACCCTTTGGACCATAGGTAGTCCTTAGTGTCTCAGCTACAGCTCTTACAGCCATAATGTTTGTACGTAGAGCGTCTCTACCAGCTGTTCTCTGTGTACCTTCTTTAAGGATGAGTACAGGTACACCCATAGGCTCTACAGCCACATCTACCACCTCATATATGTCTCGTTAACACTTTTCTAATCAGTCAAAATAGAAGGGGTTCTATATAAACCCTACTCTCAATAAGTCTAGAAGCTCTACCTAAATATGTTTATAAAGGTGGATTATTGTAGAAAAGCTAAAACAGTAAAATAGATAGCTAGAAAATGGTGGATACTATGGGTAAAGTGAGGATTAGACTAGTTAAGAGAACTGCTAGGGAGTTACTAGAGAAATACCCAGACTTGTTTACAAAAGATTTTGAACACAATAAACTTGTTGTAAGAAAACTCGTTGATACAAAGTCTAAGAGACTTAGCAACCGCATAGCTGGCTATATAGCACATTTGATTAAAATTAGAGAGCGTAGGAAATGATCAATATGCCTACTGTAACTGTAAACATATCTAGTACAAAAGGGTTTAGAGTTGAAGATAAGATAAACCTGCCAAACACTATAGAACCCTACAGTTTATACAAAGAGATAGCAAAACTCATTAAAAAATACACTACCATAACTGTAGATAATAAACCACCTTATGAAATCCTTGTATTCATAGATAACGTGGATCTAATGATCTATATGATAGATAATAAAGAAATTAATGTAGATGACAGCTCAGTAATAGATGTAATCCTAATTAGATATGGTGGGTGATAACTACTGTATAACATAGAGTATAAAATATTAAGTGATAGGATCACCTTAAGATTTAGAGATAAGATTGTTTATATTAACATAAAGTCTTGTAAGTTAGAAGAATTTGAGAAATATGTTGATATAGCTATAGACTACATGTCTAGATACAATGATCTAGTTATAGCATATATCCCATTAAGTATACCCTTATCTCTTAAGCTCTTATTTACATCACTAATATATACATATACGATCTTGGATAAAGAGTGTAGAGTAAAGAACAGGGGCTTATTACTACTCTCAATACTCTTTTCTCACACCCAACTATCAGATACAGTCTCTATTATTAAAGAATGTCTTAAACTTAGTGATTATAAGGTATATGTAATTGTATCAGCATATAGCTTTGATAAGATAGCCATGTTCCTTAAAGAAACAAGTCTTGTAGATTGTGAAAGTATATTTAAAATAGAGGTAGGAGAAGTAGACGCTGACGCTATTGCTAAAATATATAGAATCGAGTATCCAGGAAGTTGGGATTATTTTGAGAAGCTATTATTAACAAAAATCTCAAGACATTACCTTACTAAATTACTATAGCTACCACTCTTCTTCCTCTTCCCACCATTCCTCCTCTTCCAGCTCCTCTTCTTCCTCTTCCCACCATTCCTCCTCATACCCGACCATGCCTAGCCACCACAATATTGTTTTCTAGTAGATAATCTGGTATTTTTATAGATTAAAAAACCTAGTGACTGCTAGCTATATAGCTAGTTTATTCATCTGGTTATTTTTAAATAGATTAGCGAGATTTATATTAGGGGGTGTATCTACTAACCAAGGGTTAGATAGTATACGTGTTAGATGATGGTGTCTAGAAATTGGTTAGGTTTTGTCCTAAGTGTGGAGGATTAATGATTCCTGTTAAAGAGGGTGATAAGACAAGTCTTAAATGTACAAAATGTGGTTACAAGATAAACTTAACAAATGAGCAGATAAGCAAGTATAGGATATCACAGGAAATAGGCTTTGAAAAACGTGTTATAACAGCTAAGGTTACAAAGGGTGTTAAGAGAGCATTAACGCCAGAGGAGAGGGAGATGCTTCAAGAGTATTATGAGGTATTTCTAGAATCTTTTGAGACTGAAGAAGCGGGTAGTGAGACAGACTAGATAGAAGACTAAGGCACTCCCAGTTTTCTTATAAACTATTTACCTCTAGCAATGGATCAGGTAAAAGCTTTCTTCATCTACATGTTCCGAGCCGTCACCAATCATCATATCCATTATAGTAATTGCATAAGCAGGTATATATCTGGATACTGTTAAACGTGTTTATGGAGGATGTATATGGCTAGAATAGCAGTAGTTGATCGGGAGTACTGTAAGCCTAGTAAGTGTAATCTAGAGTGCATTAGGTTTTGCCCAGTTAATAGGAGGGGTGTTAAGAAGGCTATTGAATTAGCTAGGGAGGGTAGCCATGTCGTAGTTTTTGAGGATTTGTGTATAGGGTGTGGTATATGTGTTAAGAAGTGCCCGTTTAAGGCTTTATCAATAGTTAACCTGCCGGAAGAGCTTGAGAAAAGTGTTGTACATAGGTTTGGAGAAAACATGTTTAAACTCTACAACCTACCTATTCTAAGATACGGCAAAGTACTCGGCATTATTGGTAGAAACGGTAGTGGTAAGACGACTTCTATAAAGATACTATCTGGTTTACTAAAGCCTAACCTAGGTAGATATAGTGATCCGCCTGAATGGGATGAGGTTATAAAAAGCTTTCGTGGTACAGAACTCCAGACATATTTGAGAAAACTAGCTAATAATGAGGTCAAGGCTGTTGTAAAGATACAGTATGTTGAACTAGCTAAGCGAATGCTTAAAGGCGGTGTTGGAGAGTTGCTTAAGAAAGCTGATGAGAGAGGTCTCTTCAGGGACATAGTGGACTTCCTTAACTTAAAGAAGGTACTTGATAGAAGTGTTAGACATCTTAGTGGTGGCGAGCTCCAGAAGTTTCTTATAGCAGCTGTTATAGTTAAGGATGCTGATGCCTACTTCTTTGATGAACCATGTAGTTACCTTGATGTACGTGAACGTCTTAGAATAGCTAGAGCTATCCATGAATTCATACCTATAGGTAGAAGCTATGTTGCAGTAATAGAGCATGACCTAACTGTTCTAGACTATATATCTGATAATGTAGTTGTTATCTATGGAGAACCAGGTGTTTATGGTATAGTCTCTAAACCATATGGTGTAAGGACTGGTATAAACCATTATCTAGATGGGTACCTACCTGCTGAGAATATGAGGATACGTAGAGAGCCCATAAGGTTTAGGATAACTGTTTCAGAGAGAATTATAAAGGAGCATGAATACCCCATAGTGAAATGGACTAGGCTGTATAAGGAGTATGGTTCTGGGTTTAAACTATATGTTGAAGAAGGTGAAGCATATCCTGGAGAAGTTGTTGGAATACTTGGTCCAAACGGTATTGGTAAGACTACTTTTGTAAAAATACTTAATGGTGAACTGGAGCCTGAGTCTGGTGAAGTACTTATTAGTGTAGAGGATGTTAGCTATAAACCACAGGAGCTTTCACCAAAAATATTCTCTGAAGAAACAGTAGCTAGCAGTCTTAGAGAAGCTAATCCAGATACACTAAACCCCACTACATGGATCTACTCTGAACTAGTACGTAGACTAGGAGTACACCGTCTACTCGACCGCTATATAGAGGATCTTAGTGGTGGTGAGCTCCAGAAAGTAGCTATAGCTACAGCTTTATCTAAGAAAGCCGATCTATACTTACTTGATGAGCCATCAGCATATCTCGATGTTGAGGAGAGACTTAGTGTTGCCCGTGTTATTAAGAGAATTGTTGAAGAACGTCGTGTAACAGCTTTTGTTGTTGAACACGATCTTATGCTTCAGAACTTTGTAGGTGACATAGTATTGGTTTTTACAGGTGAGCCTAGTGTAAAGGGTTATACATCTAAACCTCTCGATCTAAAGAGTGGTTTTAATAAACTGCTTATGGAGCTTGATATAACTTTTAGAAGAGACCCGTTGACTGGTAGACCTAGAGTTAACAAGCCTGGCTCCTATCTTGATAGGTATCAGAAGAGACGTGGTGAGTACTACTTGCTAGAGCCTGTTTATGAGAAAGAGGTTTAGTATATTTAAACAATTGTTTTAAAAAATTAAGTGAAGCACTCTTTTACCCATTAATATGTTTTTCAATAATAT
>CAYZRH010000051.1:0-17535 GCA_964480805.1 uncultured Desulfurococcaceae archaeon | reverse complement strand
TAATATATACATGGTGTTAAGGTGTGGATGGTTATTTAAATCTCTATACTAAGTTGTGTAAGAGTATATTATGTAGTGTTAGCTATTTAGATAGACATGCTCTGATTTTCACTGTAATGCTAGTTCTCTCTATAATATTCTGACACTGCATGATATGTTAGAGCAGTATATCTACTATTATAGAGTAGTATTTAATAATGTTATAGGAGACATTAGAAAAATATTAAATAGTATGGTTATGGAGTGGATGTAGGGAGTTAAGTATGGTTAAAACCGTTGTTATAGGGGTTGATGGTGCTACATGGGATGCATTATTACTATTAATAAAGGCTGGCTATATGCCTTTCTTTAAATACCTTCTTAAACGGAGTACTTGGGGAATTCCTTAGATCCACATTACCTCCAACAACAGTTCCAGCTTGGAATACAATAGCTTCCGGACTTGATCCCGGAGAATTGGGTGTATATGCTTATATGCATAGGATAGAGAAGTTTGTTTTCAAACCATACTTTACTACAAAGCATAAGAGAGGAGTTTATATTTGGGATAGATTGTCTAGACCTGGTTTAAAGAGTATTGTAGCCAATGTACCTATAATTCATAAGCCTTATCCTATAGACGGATGTATGATTGCTGGTTTCCTAGCTATTGATAGAAGAAATATCACCTACCCTCCAAGCCTGATAAGAGAGATTAGGAGGATAGTCCCTAGCTATGAAGTGAGTATTGTTAAACCATATCCATTAACTAAGAGAGTATTTGTCATGGCTTATAGATCTGATGCACATACACTTCTATGTTTTCAGGTACATGCTTAAGACAAAGGATTGGGGTTTCGCCTTCTTTGTCACAATATCTACAGATGCTCTACAGCACAAGTATTTCCATGATAGTAAGTGTATGATAGAGTTATTTAGAGAACTTTATAGAGTGAAGATTCTTTTAGATAAGACTTTATCATCAAATTATAGGCTAGTGATACTATCAGATCACGGTTTTGGAGTTGCTAGAAAAGTTTTTAACATAAACTACTGGTTTTACAAAAGGGGTTTGATAAAGTTAAGGAAGAGAGAGCTAGTGTTTAGGAAGGAAAAGCTCTTATTATCTAGACTAACTAAGTTTTTAGAACAAAGTAAGGACTATATACTCCCATTTATACCTAAGGGATTAAGACAGAGAATTTGGATGGAAGCAAGCTCTAGAGGTTATACTTTAGAAGACATTATAGATATGGATGAAACTATAGCTCTAGGCTATGGGAATTCTGGAACAATATATGTGAACACGAGTCTTAGTATAAGAGAACGTTTAGATGTAGTAAAGATGATTAAGGAGGAATTATGTAGGATAGGTGCTAGTGTATTTACTAAAAAGAGATCTATAGAGGTAACGTAAAAGCATTCTTGATATAAAAGCTCTTGATGCAGTACTATTGTTAAACGACAACATTAACACTATCAACTCATCACTATATGGTACCACCCGCATATTTGATCAAGGATGTGGGGGAAACCACAGGATCTATGGAATATTTCTAACGTACCCTCCAATAGATGGTTATAGGGGGGAATATTTGATAGTAGATGCAAGAGATGTAGCACCATTTGTGATAGGAGAGCTTGGAGTCAAGTCTTAGTATGGTTTAAAGTTTCTCTAGTAGTAGTGTGAATGTGTTTAGCTAATGTGTACTGTGTATATTTTGTTCTTTGTTTTAAATAAGGGATCTTAATAGATAGCTATATTGATGAGTGTCTCTAGTAGGTGATTTATGGTATGGGGGGTGGTGGGGGAGAAGATATAGATCTTAGTGAGATTAAGGATGCTGTTGAAGAGGTATTGTTTTTTATTAAAGGAGGACCTGATCCGCGGGCTAAGAAGCTTAGAAGAACATCCTATGTATTTCTTTCAATGCCTGATCCAACTAGTGTTAGTACAATGATTGGTATAACAATGTATACTACTAGTAAGGTTCTTGAGAAAAGGAGAGTTAAGGGGTTGGAGGACTATCTTAGAGAGTATAATGTTAGAGTTAGAGAGTTATGTAGTACTGTTAAGAAGTTGAGAGAACTATTTATCATACCATAGAGTTATTCAGTTGAGTAACTCTACATCATCTCCTTCTTCAGCTGAAAACCGGGTTCATCACATCACTAGATCAATACTTTGTATCCATGTTTAAATATTTTATTAACACTCTTTATATGGGTAAGAAACACTATATATTAAGGTGTCTATTAAACCTATAAAGATAGTGTAGGAGAGGGAGAGAATGGGTAGTGATAAAGGCTATGTCTAGTGGTGTAAACGAGCTACTGCATCAAGCACATAAGTTTGTTGAAGAACTATCTAAACCATTTATTGGTAGAGAAGAGGAAGCACAAGCTATAGCACTAGCTATAGTGACTGGTGAACACATAGTACTTATAGGTGAACCAGGTACAGCTAAATCAGCATTAGCTCGTCGTGCTGCTGAATTGATTAATGCTCGTTTCTTCAAGTATCTATTAACAAAGTTTACAGAGCCAGATGAGCTTTTTGGACCACTAGACATTAATGCTTTAAGGCAGGGTAAGTATGTGCGTATTACAAGGAATAAGCTTCCAGAAGCAGAGATAGCTTTTATAGACGAGATCTTTAACGCTAACTCAGCTATACTAAACATGTTTCTAACTATTATGAATGAGAGGATACTTTATGATGGCTATAATGAGATAAAAGTACCTTTATGGACAATGATTGCTGCTACAAATCAAGTACCAGATGAGCCAGAGCTGCAAGCACTCTACGATCGTTTCTTATTCAGACACTTTGTTAAACCAGTTGGTGAGGATAAGTGGATGGACTTACTTGATGCTGTATGGAGGATTGAAGCAGGGTATTATGAGTGTGCTGAACCAATACTATCAATAGATCATATAAGGGCCTTGAATAAGCTATTGTTTGAAGTAAACTTGTCTAAGGTTAAGGAGAAGCTTGTTAAACTATATGCTATACTAGAGGATCATGGTATCCATGTCACTGACCGCCGTAAGGGTAAGGCTTTGAAAGCTATTGCTGCATCAGCACTACTTGATGAGAGAATGGTTGCTACTGAAGAAGACCTCCTTGTATTAAGGACTATTACTCCACGTGACCGTGATGAAGCTGAACAAGTATATGCTATACTTATGGATGAGATTAAGGCTAGTGAACGCTACCTACGTGAACTAACTGAGATTGAGGCTAATATTAGAGAGGCTAAACAGTATATTATGGCTATTACAGAGTTTGAGCCAAGACTTGTTGACTACCTACGTAGTTTTGAAGCTGTACGTGATAAGGTCCGTAGAATTGCTGAAGAGACTAGTGATGAAGCTATTCGTAGAAGAGCATTTGATGTACTTGCTGAAGTAGGCGATGTAATTACATTGATTAGGAGGAAACTAGGTATATAGTATATGGGGAAAGACTAGATTGTATACATACTATAGGGATCGCCGTAGTAATAGAGGTGTGCTTAAGTCTATAAACTATGAAGACCCTATTGTAAAGTATCGTGGTAGTAAGGTTCTCCGCCTAGTATCTATTCTTGCTGATAAAAAGGATCTTGGTGTAGACTCCTACACAGCTATAGATGTATTCTATACATTCTACCTACCATACCCTATACTAGATGATGAGGAAAAGATACCCTATTCTAAGAAGGTATCCTATATGTTGATAAAGTCTATGCTTCAAGCACCACACATACATGAACTACGTAGTAAGACTGTAACTGATAACCTTATGAGTAGTGTAGCAGCTAGTATATTGATTACAGAAGTGTGGGAGTCTATAAACAAGATTGCTAAACAAGCATCTACTATGACTTCGTGGAGGAGTGGTAAAGGTGTTGAAGAGAAGGAGAGGACTGAAGCGATACGTAGGAGTGTTGAAAAGACACTAGCATCTATGACAACGGATCTTGATAATGTTAGGAAGCTTAGAAATGTTATAGAGGGTGACCAGGCTGGAACAGTTAGTATGATGGCTTATGAAGAATATGCTCCACAGTTAATAAAGCTTGCAAGGAATACAGAGGTTAGGAGGATTCTTGAGTTACTAACAGGTGTTAAGCCATGGAGTTTGAAGATACCTAAGAAGAAGGCTAGGTATAAGCATGGAGAGATCATTGGCTATGAACTTGGTAAAGATATTGAGAGAATTGCTAAATCATCACTAGCTCTACCAGATGTACTATTCTATCTAAGATTTCTAGAAGGAAAGCTACTACTATACCAGAAGGTTTTAAGCCAAAGCCATGGACCACTCTATTGTCTATTAGATAAGTCTGGTAGTATGGATGGATTGAAGATGATATGGGCTAAAGCTGTTGCATTAAGTCTCTACATGCGGGCTGTTAGAGAACACCGTGAATTCTATTTTAGATTCTTTGACAGTATACCATACCCACTAGCACGTGTTGATCGTAAGCCTAGAGTTAAACAAGTTCTCAAGCTTATAGAATATATTGCTCGTGTTAAGGGTAGTGGTGGCACAGATATATCTCGTGCAATCATACTTGCTACAAACGATATAAGGTCTGGTATTGTTAGAGATGTTAGTGATATAGTATTGATAACTGATGGTGTAGATCGTATAGCTGAACAACTAGTAAGCTATAACCTTAAGAGATCTAATGCAAGGCTTGTAACAGTAATGGTTCTGGGAGATAACAAGAGTCTTAAACGTATATCAACAAAGTACTTTACAGTAACAAAGCTTAGTAAAGAAGACATGTTACAAGTTGTTGAAGCCTAGTGTATATAGTATACTAAAAACGTGTCTCCTAGGTGTAGTAGATGGACTGTAGTTTTAAAGTGTACATATATGGTAGAGGGATCTGTTTTTCAGATAGAGAGCTAGAATATAAATGGTTTCTTGAGAAGATAAAGAAGTATAACACGCTACCACTAATAATTTATGGACCAGAGGGTTGTGGTAAGACAACTTTACTGAAATACCTACTCTACAGACTTGATAAGATAGACTATACAACTATATACATTAATGCTTTGGCTGAAAACCCTCTAGACATACTGTATGTTAATAGAGTTGACTCATCTACTCTAATAGGAGAAGTAGCTAGCCTTATGGAGTTGCCATTTGCTAAACTACTATCAACCATATTATCTAAGGTTGTTGAGATGTTGTGGAGGAGGTTTAGAGGATTTGGTAAGGGACTAGTTATTGTTATTGATGATGTCTATAAAGCTATTGGTTTAGAGAATGTTGAGAGATATACTAAGCTAGTGTATGAGTGGATCACATGGAAGTTTCCAAGATACCATATAGATAACCTACTCATAATCATAACAACTAGTGAAGGAGTATCTAAGAGGATATTATCTAGACATAGCTATTTAAGAATAGTAATGATCTGGAACCTAGACTTTAAAGGATATAGTGAGTTTATAGAACAGTTAAACAAGGAAATAGATCCATGGAGGCTATATCGAGTTGTAGGGGGAAATCCTAGACTAACTATAGAGTTAATGGAGTATAACTGGAACATAGAGTTGTTAAAGAGAGTGTATAAGGAGAGGATCATAGATGTTATTAAATCTTTAAAGATTAGTAAAGAAAAACTTAGACTCCTTATAGAAGATCCTGACTCTGACTCAGAGACAGCATATAAGCTAGAAGATATAGGCTTTATGATAAGATTATTAAGAGAAGACATGCTTGGAGAAAAGCCTAGTGTCTTAAAAGAGATCGGTGTAGGTAGGGAGTGGGCTTGGCAGACACCACTCTATAGAGACATAGTTAGAGAGTTGGTGATATAGCTTCTTAGAATAAGTCTAGGTCTAGGCAATAGGTTTATTCTATTCTAAACAAGTATATAGAGTGGGGAGTGGTAGTATGTGTTTCATGGCTGTGTATTTGTTAAGAGAGGCTATTGATAGTTATTTGTTAGCAAGAATTCTTGAGAGACTAGGCTATAATGTACGTGTTAGAAGGAGTGGTGTTGTAGAGGCTTATCTAGTTGATAGAGAGATTGTTGCTAGAGTTGAGGGTGATAGAGTTTCTCTAGAGTCTAGTGATTACGGTGAAGAGTGTCTACGTGATCTAGAGGATATTGTTTATGAGCTTAAGAGGAAGGGTCTTAGACCGAAACTACTTGTGATCAAGTCTCCATACATCTTTGGTCTTGAGAAGAAGCGTGGTGTTACTAAGAAGTTTTTGAAACGACTAGGTCTTGACGTTAGTGAAGAGTATAGTGGTTATTGTGGGTAAAGTAGAATAGCTTCTTTAGATAATACTTTTTCTAGAGGAGGGCGGTATTGTACATAAGTGATCTAGTACTGCTTGTTATGTTGCTAGGTTTTATAGTTATAGCAGTTGGTATACTCCTTATAATTCTTGGAGCATTATCTAGTAAGGGTGGTGGAGGTTCTAGAGTTGAGGGCGGAGGTGTTGTGATTATAGGTCCTATACCAATAGTTTTTGGTACATCACAAAGGGTTGCTACAATACTACTAGTACTAGCAATTATACTAACGATAATTGTCTTCATAGTATTTATATATCCTATGGCACGTTAGGTGGTGTTTAATGGATAATAGTAGGCTTTTCAAGATCGGTTTTATACTTGTATTCCTAGGAATTATAATAGTTGTTCTAGTGCCAATAATAATGGTATTAACAACAACTAGTGGATCAAGTGAAACACATACTGGTTTTGGAGGTTGTATAGTAATATTCTTTATACCAATATGTTTTGGAGCTGGAAGCCCAGAACTAGTACCAATACTTATAATCATATCACTAGCTATAACACTAACTATTATACTACTCCTACCACTACTAATAAGGAAGACCATATACCATACAGTAAAATAACGAGAAGTAATAATATAAAACATTAACATAACTATATAGATACCCATTCTATTCATATACGCTGTCAAGGCAAGCTACCAGTATCTCTTAGAACTCTTAGCTATTTCATGGAGAATATAAAGCATACCTTGAATAACTATAGTTGAATATAGCAAAAGCTAGAGGAGTTATATATAGGTTCACAGCTAGGTAATGGGAACTAGTTAAAAACTTATAATATGTATAGATACCAGGATTACTGGCTATGGAAGGCATGATACCAGCTTTATTTTTAGAGAAGCCGTTAATTAGAGATATGTTTGAGGGAAAAACATTGTTATTGTGTGAGAAAGAGAGGCGTTTTTACGGGGTTCATTTCACTCCTTTACAAGTATTTGAGAGCTTCATATTGTCTGAGATAAGGGATAAGGTGTATGACTATATCTGGGTTGACTTATTTGCTGGTGAAGGAAACCTTATACTACCTATTCTAGAGCTTATACCTAGGGAAGAGAGACCTAGGTTTTTCTATAGACACATTTTTCTATTTGATATAAATGATAAGATAGTGGAAAAGGCACGTGAGAAGGCTGTCAAATATGGTATTCCAAAAGAACTTGTTGAAAAGAATATTCAAGTAAGAGATACTATGCTTAACTATCCAGAATTCATACTTAGACAAGAATTACCAGTATATCATATTACTAACCCGCCCTATCTATACATAGGCTATATACAAAAACATGCTAAAGAACTATTAAAATACTTTAGAGGAGATAATGAAGGTTATCAGGATCTATACCAGATAGCCTTAGCAAATGATATGAGACATGGTATAGAGAGAATGATCTATGTAATACCTGCTAACTTTCTATTCGGTTTTTCAGTATCGAATAAGATAAGGCTTGATCTTCTTAAATACTATAGGATAAGGAAAGCTGTTGTTCTTGAAAAACGTGTGTTTGAGTATACTGGTACAAATGTAGTGATTGTGTTTTTTGAGAGAAAGGGTATTCCTAGACATGAACTACAGTACTTTAAAGGATTGAAGATAGGTTCTAGAGGGGTTATAGAGAAAGACTATATCTTAAAACCAGAGAATAAGTATAGAGCTGGAACAGAGTTTGAAGAATTTGTATCAAACTATAAAGCAGGTAGGCCTCTGCAAATCAAATACTATTTACTAATAGATGAAGTTGAGAGGAATAGGGGAGATTATTGTTTAGATGTAATAAATGCTAACAAGTATACTGGTCAAGGATATGAGAAGACTAGAATATGTGTTAATAAAGAACTCTATCATAAGATTAAGGAGAACATCTTATTTGTTAGAACACTTGATACAGGTAGTTATAGGGGGAGAGCTGGTTTATATGTTATAAGAGAAGAGTTTGGTGTTGACGGGATCTTAACTCTAAAACCATATAGAACACATCCTATACAGCTATTCTTTGAACCAAGAATATCTATTAGAGATCAGATACTGCTTAAAGAGTATTTTAATACTTTACTAGAATACTTTAGAGAAGTGACTGATAGTGAGTTTATGACTACTTACAAATACTCTGATTCTGAGTACACTAGAAAGTATCTTGGATTAAAACAAGTAAGGGCTCTTATAGAAACATTCCCAATACTAGTATTAAGAGATGGAGAAAGAGGGAAGTTGGAGAAAATGATTCATGATAGGAATGCTGAAGCAATAATTGATTTTGTTAAAAGAATTAATAGGAAATACCATACTCTAGATAAATGGCTTTATCGTAATAAGGATAGATAGGAGTCAAAATGGAGAAACAATGGGATTTTACCCACATTCATTATAGCTATTACTTATGTACTAGATTATACCCATTCTTAAACCATACTTCTTACACAAGCTAGACGCTACCTTCATAACCCTATCCTGGTAGCTTCTTAGAGGATACCATTTACCACTATACAGTCTCTCATACCTTGGTATGAGTTCTGGATACTCTCTTCTAAGAACACTATAGTATCTCTCTCTAGCACCCCCATCTAGTGTTAGACATCCAAAGAATACATAGGAGGCATTATAGTCTCTAGCAGCCTTCACCATATCCTCAATAGACTCTAGTGTATCACTAATAAATGGTAGTAATGGTATAAAAGCTAGTTCAGCACATAGCCCATGTTCTCTCAACTCACTCAACACTTCCAGTCTCTTAAAAGGATCTGGTGCACCTGGTTCAAACAGTCTAGCAACATCCTTATCAATTGTTGACAGAGATACTGTCACCAGTACTCCATGTTCTAGCTTATCCCTTAGATCAAGTGGTAGCACTGCCTTCTCACTAATCTCTCTCAACAAATCTATATCACGTAGTATAAGTGTTGACTTTGTAAGACAGTGTATTGGAAACCTATAGTGTAATACAACTTCTAAACACCTACGTGTAACCATATACCTCTCCTCAATAGGCATCCATGGCTCAGTAGCTGAACCAATAGCTATAAACCCATACCCGCCCTTTCTAGCTATCCTGGAAAGTTCTTTAGAAAGTATTCTTGGAGCATTAACTTTTACAGAAAACCCTTGTTTTCTCCAATAACCATACCTCCCTCCATAAACATAACAGTAGGTACAGTTAAAACTACAACCAATATAGGGGTTTATAGAGTATTCATCAAGAAACCACTCATTCCTCCTCCTATGCTTATTCAAAACACTCTTAACATAAACTTCTCTAACCATAACAATCTAAACCTCTACTACTAAAATGATGTCTAACCATCTATAGTATTAAATAATTTTCAAACTTTAGCAAGATCATGTAATACAAGATAATATAATGACTTACAATGAGGACATAGTAGAGAATGCTCTATTCTCTAATGATTGCTAGTATATTAAGCGTTTCTACATTATCCTTATTTAACACCTTTCCCCTATTACTGCTTTAACTGTGTTAATTACATTTATGGTTACATCAATAACTTTTTCTGCTGTATCTTTCGTATACTCTACTAGTCCATACCTAGATTCAGTATATGCATTCTCAATCTTTACAAGTACGTCTCTATACTTTTTAACAACATCCTCTATCTCTTCTCTACGAGTAATATTGTATAGAATACCTAGTAGCTCTCTAATCTTATGAACTTCAGGGTAAAATCCTGTTATTTTTAGCAATACCGCTTTTAGGAAGAGCTGGAGAGCTTGATCAGCATGGAAAATAGCTAAATCATAATATCCCTTATTAAGACATTCAATAGATTGTTCTAAGAACCTATTAGAACGTTCTAGTAATAAGTTAACACGCTCTATTTTAGCCAAGATTATCCACCATAAGCTATTATATGATATATACTTAGCTCTATATGTGTATATATTAATTGGTATACTAGTATAATAGCTATCAATAATTAGTACTAGAAATAGGATAGGTACACTACTTTAAATATCTGTAGTAGACACGCATTATATCATTATCTAAGCACTGTCTTATTCTCTATATTTCAATATACTTTATTCTAAGATTTTTAAAGTACCATTCACTCTCTTCAGGTGTTACTAGGTGTAGCTCTATAGGATTTGGGTCTAGGTTTAGTTTATCCTCTATTAATAGTTGAAGCCTTATTCTATCATCTCTATTTTGTGGGATATCAGGTGAAACAACGAGTACGTCAATATCGCTAGCTGCAGTAAATTTGTTAGAGAGAATACTTCCAAATACATAGACTCTAGCATCACCAATAACTTCATTAACTACCTTCTTTAACTTCTTAACAACATTTCTCCAATTTCTTAAAACCATGTATCTTCTATAACCATAGTCTAGTATAGAACACATTATCTATACCCAGTATAAAGCTATGCTATAGGGCTAGATATATACTATCCACTATACCACTCTATCAACTCCACTAATATTGGGAGTATATCTTATCTTTTGAATATACAAGAGGTTACTACTAGCTCTCAAATACGTTGCTTTAATATAGGTGTTTGAAGAAGCTAGTTTCCACTAGTATCATGGGTGTATAAGTGTTTTTAAGGTGTTTGTTTAGTGTCTTGGAGAACTAGTAGGTCTTGTTGTTAGTAGAAAAGGCTTTCCAAGGTATGCGGGTAGGCATCTATTATACTACTTGTTATCTAGTCTGCTTCTAGCTCTACACTTACTCTTATGGATGGAGTCTCTATTCTACCTACCAGTAGCTGTTAGTGTAACAATAGTTGTATCATATCCATTATACAATCTTGTTATAGATAAGCTATTGTTTAGAGAGGGGGTTAGAGTGGTACAAGTAGTTGGTTTGTTCACGGGCTTTACTGGTATTGTATTGTTTATGCATCCACATATTCTAGTAAACTATAGCTTCTATGGTGTATTACTAGCACTATTTGGTTCAATAGCTACTCTAGCTATATGAGTTAACTAATAAAGCTGGTTAAGTATACATAAGTGACTTGAGTGGAATTATTTGGTATTAGGAGTTGTTGTTTATGGAGAGGATTGGCTATATTAAAGAGGTTGTATTTGGAGGTAGGATTGGTAGGATTAAGCCAGTTGATCTGGTGGAGGATATTGGTTGTAAGAGTAAGATTGAAATTAAAGAGTGTAACGGGTAGAGAAGTTGAGGTTAGTGCTATAGTAAATAGTGGTTATGAATCTATTAATCCAGAACTCCTAATACCTGTAGATGTTGGAGAAAGTCTTCAACTATACCCAGTATTACCGAGTGGTTCTGAAGTTAGAGAGTATGTGTTAGCTGATGGTAGTAGGGCTAGGTTGATAAAGATACCTAGTGTTTTAGAAGTTAGTGTTGTGACAGAGGATCGTGTTGTAGGCCCTGTTAAGTGTGATGTAGTGTTAGCTGAGAGAGCTAGTGAAGTTCTTGTTAGTGATAAACTAGCTGATGCTTTCAACATCTCTATCATAGCTATTGGTGAGGGGTTATGGTGTTTTAGAGATGAGTTAGGGAAGAGGGTTAGGGAGAGTGTGGTCTAGATTATTGTCTATAGAGTCTCCTTAATCTTTATAAACTCCTCCATAATCTTGTCTCCAGTACTAGTTCCTATACGATCAGCTCCAGCAGCTATCATTACTAAAGCGTCTAGTGCATGCCTTATACCGCCAGATGCTTTAACTTTAACCCTACCCCTTGCTACACGATATAACAGTGATACATCATGAACTGTAGCACCACCAGCTAAGAAACCAGTTGATGTCTTAACATAATCAGCACCACTCTCGATCACTAGTTCTGTAGCTCTAGCCTTCTCATCATCACTAAGCAATCCAGTCTCAATAATAACCTTAACAACACTACAACCATGCCTCCTAGCTTCAACTACAACACTCTTCATATCCTCTAGAACCTTACCATAGTCTCTAGACTTAAACAAGTTAATATTCATAACCATATCAATTTCCTCAACATCAGATTCTAGAGCATAACGTGTTTCAGCAACCTTAGCTTCACTACAACAACTACCTAGAGGGAAGCCTACAACAGTAGCAACTCTAACACTACCACCCGCAATCTCTCTAACCTTTTCAACAAGACTAGAAGGTACTACCAAGCATGCAAAACCATACTCTCTTACATCATCAACATACTTCTCAAGATCCCTATAACTAGCACTAGGCTTAAGCAAAGTATGGTCAATCATAGAAGCAAGATCACGGGGACTAAGCCTTAAAACAAGATCACTTATACCATATCTCAACCTAACCATTAACTAACACACCTCTAGCACTCTACAATAAAACCTATACAGTTAACCCAAATAAAGATGTAAGTAGAGAAATCTAAGACGATTACGTACTCAATAATACTACCTAAGTATATTAGGAAATACGTAGTAAAAGACTACGTTTTATAAAACTTTTGCACTAGATCTAAATCTCTCCTTTGGAAAAAGTTTAAGAACACACACACAATAGGCTATTGGTGAGTGTGTTGTTCTTGGCTAGATACTTTATAGCCTTAATTATTATATCAATAGCTCTTGTAGCTCTAGCTTCTTCCTATATGAGTATGCGGGATCTTGGTAGAAACTCTACTATTATAAGTATTGACTTGTCCAAGTATATAGCTACCAAAGATGGTTTAAAAGAAGTTGTTAGATATAAGGTGTTTATATCTAGTAGTGAGCCATTATTCTACATGAATCCAGCTAGTAGAGAGAATGCATGGATTCCACAATTTAGATATAGTATTAAGCCTCCATACAGTCTCTATATAGACACTAGTATGTTTGAGAAGATATGGAAACCCTATGCTAGTTCAATAACTAGTCTAATAAACTCTAATAGCTCTATAACAGTGACACTACCAGCTATATCAGTAAACATTATAGCTATAACAAGCGATCTATCTAGATACACATACTTCTATACTATAGATAGCAAGAGCGCTATAGTATTAAAGCATAAGTCTATGAAGAAGAGTATATCACCGGACAGTGTTTTAGAGGATCTAAAGAGAGACCCTCTATCAGTATTCCATGGACTATCAATAAATATTAAAACAAGCCTAGCCAACTTTACAAAAGTAGATATAAGAAACACCGTTCTCAAAAACTTAGAGAAGCTCCTAGGAGGCATAGATACTTCATCACAATTTAGACCCTATACACCATACGATGAAGCTATAAAATACTATCTCATAGGTGATTCAGGCTATGTCACCGGGTCAGCTTTTGAGCCAGAGAGTCCATGGTATAAACTATATAGTAGAAGGAATAATCCTCCAGATAGATGGAAAGAACATATAACTGTTAAAGGAAGTCTAGCTGGAAATGATAGGGAGGAAGATGCAGAAGCTATCACATGGTATCAGTTTACATACTGGTTCTCAAGTGTATACTATACAAGGATCAGCCTCTATAATAGCCTAAGCGATGCTGTAGAAGCTCTTGAACAATATGCTCAATCACACATACCAAGTGAAGGCGTATATAAGATGGGTTATCCAGACTTTCTACCAATACTCTATGGTAACTACTACAGTAGCCATCATAACTATGAGATCTGCTGGAATAGCGGCTCACCATATGGCTCTAATGAAACAGTTGTTACAGAGCCTATTGTAGCAGCAGAAATTTATAGAGACAATAATGCAGAGTATCTTCCACATATAAAGATCGAGTTCTTATGGACTCGTGTAAGCACACTCTATGAGATATCTATTGTAGCTGGAACAGTTAGTTCAAGCACAGCTTCAATGAATATAAATGATCTAATAGATGAATACGCTAACATCCCACGTACAACTTCTACAAATGAATCTATGGCTCTACTATGGGATAAGATAGTTAGTTATGGATGTGACAAGGTATCTGTTACCTATGACTATTGGATCTGCGATCTTGACGAAGACGTAGAAGGTGATGAGTACCTCCTACTAATACCCTATGCAACCTTTATACCTGGAGCAACCACAGTCTATGATCTTGGCTCAATTAGGAGTGTTTATGGATATAGTAGTTGGACTAACTATGTTGAACCATATAGATGGAGTGTTGAAGGCTACGTATTTAGAGCTAGTAAGAAGTTTACTGGAGGATACGGTGATGACCTTGTATTAAGTTATGGCTTTATAGTTTCAAGTAGTGTAGAGAAGTATCATACACTAA
The DNA here is from genome assembly GCA_964480805.1 of uncultured Desulfurococcaceae archaeon. GTDB lineage: Archaea > Thermoproteota > Thermoprotei_A > Sulfolobales > Desulfurococcaceae > CAYZRH01. The sequence continues at coordinate 3,088 of CAYZRH010000051.1, read as the reverse complement.
GCTATCTTAACACTCCATTAACTAACATTATTGTATGGGCTATAGGTACGGTCGATCCTACGGGGTTTGCATCATATTTCCTCTTACTAGTAAATACAGTAAGTACAGTAAGATTCACTTGCTCAACCGATATTAGTATATTCGTTGTTAAACTAGATGTAATAAGCGATCCCGATGTTGTAGGTGAAAAAGTTACTGTATGGACTGATAAGTTGAAGACCACTATGTATCCTAGTAATAACTACATTATCACAATATTCCATGTATCAGTGACTAAGGAGTCTTCACAACCTCCAACATGCGATCCCTTTAGTGGAAATTGTGGCATATAGTGTCAGCCTAAGTTTGTATATTTAAACTCTTTTTATAAAACAGTCTTCATCCAAGACAGTTTATATCAATATAGTATCCTAAACAAGTGAGAGTGCTCCCTAACAACTCTACAGCATATTCTGTAGTACCGTCCTATTCAATATTAAGTAGATCAACTATCATCATCTATCTATATTTATTTAAATATTCATACTGATTAAGCTCACTTATTTCTCTAAAGAACTTTAGGAGCCTCTATTTCACTAGTAGCTATGCATAATATTATGTTAATGGAAGACTTTAGATAATGTGTAGAATCTACTATGTCGAGTATGAATATAGGATACTATATAATAATTTATTAATATTATACCATAATAGTGTTAGCCTATGTTTAATAAGTTTCCTTGATTTAAAAGGTAGAGGAACTAGTATAGATCTTCTTTACAGTATAGCGTTTTAGTTAGTACAATAGGTTATCCATGGCTTCTCCCTTAATACTCTATAACCTAGTTTCTCATAAATCCTTATAGCTGGTTTATTGTCTTCACGTACGTGGAGGAATGCTTTAGCTCCAGATGTTATTGAGTCTCTAGTTATAGCTGATGTAACTATCTTACCATATCCTAGTCCACGATAGTCTGGATGTGTAAATACGTCTCCAATAACCCATACTTCTGGTAGTCTTAGATATGAACAAGCTATTGATACAAGCTTATCTCTATGGAATGAGCCATAATATCTAAATGTTTTAAGCAACTCTACTGCTTCATCTAGGCTAAGTAGTCTACCCTGCACCTTCTTTAATCTAGCAAACTCGGCTACATGGAGCTTATTAGATGGGTTTAAATGGATAGCTTTCTCTGGATGATATGGTTTAAAAGAGCTTTCATCAACAATCATGTCAAGATAATACTCAATACTAACTCTACACTTAGACTCTAGAAAACCAACTACATCATTAAGAAGGCTATCATTATAAACCTGGATTACACCACCACTATCCAATGGAATATACTTATCCAATCCTGTACTAAAACCCCATAAATGAATAGCTGGCCTCCAACCACGCCATATCAATAAATACCCTTCTATACACCTATTAACCATGTCAACATACACAGTAGTCCTATCTAACCAATAAACTAGATCGTATAGTAGGTACATGTGTTGTAGCGGATCATGGTTATATAAACTAACTATACTACACCACAACCTATAATCAAGATCTCTTGGAAGACAGTAGATCACAAGGCATACCCCATGGAGGCTCTCTAATAAAGCTAGTTATAGTACTAGAACAATAGAGTCTTCACTATATCTCTATTCTTCAACTATAAAGTATATTTTATTACCAATCCATTCCTCTAGCCTCTCCCTTATAGGTTTAAACCCTTTCTCCAGTCTATAAAATAATGCTGGTAACCCGTATCTTCTAGCTAGAGCTAGTGTATGGCAGTCAACAATACTTATTGGGAACATGCATTTACATTCAGCAACATACATACCTACTTTATTAGAAGATATAATTTTAAAGTACCCTGAATCTATTATTAATCTCAGTCTCTTCTTAGCTTCATCTAGATTGAGTATGCGGCATATAATGTATAGTGTCTCTGTAATATTTAGTGTTGTAGTATATGGTTTAATTAGTTCATCTATAATGTTATCTAAGAGCATTCTACCAGTCTTTGTAGCAAGAGCTATCTCAATAAGAATGCTTGTATCTACTACCATATCTCCTCTCAAAAGTCTTTTCTTCAAACCCTCTCTCCCCCTCTAGTAGTCTATGAGCCTTTCTAACAACTTCTTCAGAAACACCCATCTCCTTTAACATAAGAAGAAGTTCTGGTCTTCTAGATTTACTCCTCTCTATAAGAATTCTTATAACATCATCATAACTAAGCCTTCTACCAAGTTCACTCTCTAATCTAATCATAACCTTTGTCAATAAATCCTTAGTCTTCTTAGATACTCTAATAGTTGTAGACAACATATACACCATATACTATGTATACATAGTATACACTTAATAAAGATGACTAAAAACTAGTAAGTCCATAGTATAGATTTATCTCTATGTATTCTATCTAAAACTAGATACGCTAGAGTAGCTAGTTATCGTACTCTCCTTAAATATATTGTAGTGTCTATATCTATGTTTTCACTACCCCGATCTAAGGATACTTTAAGTCTTGTATTTTCAGAGTGCTTAAAGAGTAGGGTGAAGTAGTTTATGGAGTGTTAAGAGAGGTATTAAGCTAAACTTATTGAAAATAAGTCGTTATGAATAGTCATAGTATATTAAGAACCTTGTAGAGTAGTGGAATTGGGGAGGAGTATATATGCTCTATAATACTTTATAGGGGTATGTAGAATGGGGGGTAAGATTAGGACTAGTGTTGTATTAGATAGAGAGTTGTGGAAGAGGTTTAAGGAAAAGGTTGTTAGTGAGCAGGGTCTTAAGCAATTAAGTAAAGCTGTTGAAGAAGCTGTTGAAGAAGAACTTACTGAGTTTATTGTTCTTAAAGAGATAGAGAAATCACTTACTGATATAGAAGTACCTCCAAGTATAACTTCTATAAAACCTAGAGTTAAGACTGGAGCTGAAGAAGTTGTTAGAGAAATGAGGAGTTTGAGAACATAATGGCTTATCTTGATACAGTTTAAAACGGAAGTTAGGAGATTGATTAAGCTAGAGAGACTATGGCTCGTTTCTATAAGATCAAAGATTCTAGTATAAACATGATGCCTCATTACTAAATATTACGTATAT